>NZ_QUCG01000023.1:16771-50781 GCF_003473645.1 Prevotella sp. AM23-5
AAGGGCAGAAGCTCCTAGCCCAGGGCATCGCCCTGGGTAATGGTAATCGCCGACCTGTCGCCCTGTAAGGGCAAAAGCTTTCAAGTACCAAGCAATTTACAAAGCTTTTGCCCTTTCAGGGCGCATTGCTGACTGCTAGTGTACCCAGGGCGATGCCCTGGGCTAGGAGCTTCTGCCCTTTCAGGGCGAGAGTCTTGCAGGAGCTTTTGAGCTTTCAGTCCATCTGGAACCACATGCGAAAGTTCTGTTGTTTTATTTGTTCTTTATCGCTTTTATGATGTTGTTACGGGCAACATCCGGCTTCATCGCCTCATCCAGCGGCATTTCTTCCGGAGTAACCTGAATAACTCTATCAAAACCTGCATCCAGCATCGCCTGTCTGTCGCTCACGCCACCCGATACAAGCCACACAAGGGGGAATGAAGGATCTGGGGATTTGCAATCCCCGGCAAGCTGCGAGCAATCCACATGGCTTTTATCCGATTCCCTACACTTCAGAACATGCTCCAGAATCCTTTGCGGCAGTTTTCCCATCAAGGTCTGTTTATCACTATGTCCCTCGCCCGTAATCACGAGATCAGCATTCTGAATGAGCGCATCAAAACCAATCTCATCCAAGAGAAGCTCAGCCCCAGGACGAGCCTCAGCATTGAAATATTGCAGGAAAGCATAGCCCAAACCTCCGGCTGCACCAGCCCCAGGAGCCTCACTCCTATCATATCCGAAATGCCTGGAGCTTACCTCGGCAAACTTCCTCGCCCTATCATCCAGCATCTGCACCATCTTAGCATCAGCTCCCTTCTGAGGCGCAAAAACATAAGCCGCCCCATTTTCACCACAGAGCGGATTGGTAACATCCGAAGCCAGCACAAAGCTGCATTCCTGGCGGATTTTCTTCCAGTCGTCGCCCATTGCCTTGAGCATTCCGATACCGCAATCGGATGTGGCGCTGCCGCCCAAGCCCACGATGAAACGGCGCACGCCCCGGCGATAAGCATTCATAATCATCTCACCCACGCCCCAGGAAGTAGCCTTCATCGGGTTGCGCTGTTCAAGCTCAATCAGAGCTAGTCCTGCGGTCTGCGCAATCTCGATAATCGCGGTATCATCCACGATTCCGTATTCAGCTTCAATCCATCTCATCAGCGCATCATGGGCATGAATCCTCACTCGCTCTCCCTTCATCGCCGAAAGAAAAGCATCGAGCATTCCCTCTCCCCCATCACTCATTTCCAGGGTAATGATTTCGGGAGAAGAAGCATCAGAATCAAAAATCTTTATTTCAGAAGAAGCAGCATCCGTATTCCATACCTTTATTCCCGAAGCAATCGCCTCGTTCACCTCTCTGCTCGAAAGGCAGCCCTTATAAGAGTCACAAGCAATTATTATTTTTTTCATACTTAATCATCAATTATCAAACAACCCCAATTCTCCTTTTAACCTCATCACTTCCTTGTCAAAATCCGACAAGAACTCACGGTCTTGAATCACCCTGAACTTATCATATTCCTCATAAGCTTTCAACCGAGCCTCAAGAGCCGAAACCTTTCCCTTATCTATCAAAATTGGATAAGATGATAATTCAAGAAAACCATCCAAGAACTTGACCCATTGTTCCATAGTCGTTGGAATATGGCGTTTGGCACGATTGGCAGCTAAGTCAATATAAGCAGAAACAATACCATTCAATTCCTTCATCTGTTCTATATGCAAATAATTCTTTGCTATTGTCACATCCGATTTCAACACCTTACCATCGGGAGCTTGAGCCCAAGAAGTTAATCCCATGTGTTTCTTGGTTGCATCAGCAGAAGAATAAACAATTTCTGCTGCCGTCTTACCCGTTATTGCCCAATGCAACTTATTCTGCACCTTGGCATAAAACTCCTGCGTTGTAGTAGCATTCTTCTGATAATCGCAAGCCGTGGCATAAATATCTGTTATTTTTTGATAAGCCATACGCTCGGATGCTCGAATCTCCTGAATACGTTCCAGCAACTGGTCAAACTTCACCTGAATCTGCTTTCCACCTTGCTTAAAACGCTCATCATCTAACACGTAACCGTTTCGGATAAATTCGCTCAAGGTATTGGTTGCCCATTGCCGAAAACGAGTTGCCTTGTAACTGTTCACACGATAGCCCACCGCAATAATCATATCCAGATTATATACATTCATTTCGTATTTCTTCCCATCATCCGCAGTTATCCAAGATTTTTGGATAACTGAATATTTATTGAGTTCTCCGCTGTTCAAGATTTCATTGATGTGATAGCTCACTGTTCGCACATCTACTTGAAAGATTTCTGCAATTCTCTTCTGTGTCGTCCAAACCGTATCTCCATCAAAGACTAATTCCACTCTCAGTTTTCCTTCCGAATCTGAGAAGAACACAATATCCGTATTGGTATAAGTATCAGCATTTTGTAATGAAGAAGAAGATAAATTCTGCTTACCAGAAAAATACTCTAATGCAGGCAATGCATTCTCTTTTCTGGAACTGAGCGACATAGAAATAAGAAGGCAAGCATAACGGGAAAGATGGTAGGACTTCAGCTTTCTCTTTGCCTCACTACCAATAGTAACCATTTCGTTGACTTCAACGAAATGGTCTTCTACACTTTTATTGTTTTGTACACATAAGACCTTAGCCTTATCTATGATTTTGCTAAAATTACGATAATCTGCATAACCAATAACAGACGCCAATTCCCTAGCCGACCAATATTCTTGTCCAGCCTCATCCATCTGTCTGATACTATCAAATATCTTATTCATATCCTATTTATTTTATCATTCCCTAAAGCATCACCAATGAGGAGTGACGCTTTCCCGCCCGCAAAATTAGCCATTATTCCTGAAACCACAAACCTTTTTGAGAAAAACTTTCAAAAACAGATGCTTCTGATAAGAGCTGATAGAAAAAAGAGGTTAAAACATTTGGCTATTAAAAAGATTCCTCGTATTTTTGCAGTAGATTTTTCAAAGGTTTTCTAAAGGTTAAAGGCTTATGTGCAAATATGAAGAAATAGAAGAATACCTCTTTTTCTGTTAAGATTATGAAAAGAAGACCTGAATTTACAATTATAGCCGGTCCAAATGGAGCTAGCAAAAGTAGGCTTGGAATATTTTATTCTACAGTAAAAGCTTTTGACTGAAACCTTCTAGCAATGTCTCTTCGAAACGAACTTCTCTACAGATTTGCCAGTCAATCTTGTTCAGGATTTTAAAGATGCAGGTTATAAAATCAGCCTCATCTTTTTCGGCTTATCCTCGAAAGAAGATTCTCTATCTCGTGTTATCCAAAGATACACAATGGGCGGTCATAATGTAAACCAAGACGTGATAGAATATAACTTCACGGAAGGCATCAAACGAGTAAGAGCCTCTCTACCACTTTTTGAAAACATTCTTTTCATTGATGGCACTTCCGATTTTGGCGACATTGTTGCCATTCACATCGAGAAAAGCCTCCCATTTTGGCAGCAAAGTTTAAATTATTTATACTTTGCTGCCAATATTGTCACCAATCCGACGCTGGCACGCAAGTTGCTCAACATAAGAGTGAAAGCTGAAGCCAAAAGATGAAGGAGTTCGAAAGGACAACGGAGTTTCGAGGCGGAGGCAATCGAAAAGAACAGATAAATAAATAACAAGCAGAAATCCCGACGGGGCCGCAAGGAACCGAGAGGATGAGTAAAATAAAATTGGAGGTTTTAATTATGTTGTTAGCACGTAGAAATAATAATTCAGATTGGTTGAGTAACTTCTTTGATGATGCATTCTTCAACACCGACATGATGCCACGTATGAATGCTACCGCTCCTGCCATTAACGTAAAGGAGACCGAGAAAGCTTACCAGATGGAGATTGCTGCCCCTGGACTGAAGAAGGAATGGGTTCGCATCAACATCGATAACGATGGCAACCTGAATGTGGCTATCGAGAACAAGATGGAACATAAGGATGAAGATAAGCACGAGCACTATCTGCGCCGCGAGTTCTCTTACAGCAACTATCAGCAGAGCTACACACTCCCAGAGGACGCTGACCGTGAGAAGATTTCAGCAAAGGTAGCTGATGGTGTTCTTGAGGTTGAGATTCCAAAGCTTGCTCCTAAGGAGGAGGCTAAGGCTACCAAGAATATCGAAGTCAAATAATCATCTCCCATAAATGATCGAGGCAGATTCCAAGGCAATTTGGAACCTGCCTTTTTTGTGCCCTTACCTGAACCATCACATTTTTCATCTACCTTATTATCATGATTTTCAACTATCCATCGGGATATTTCTTCCATAAATCTTGCGGGGGTCATAAATAATATGTAATTTTGCAGGCAGAAAAGCAGACATGAAAGCTTCTGCTTATCCGTAACGGACAAGATATGGGCTATCATTGCCTGTTGCCCATATGACACATAACATATATAACCAAGCAAGTTGATATTTATTCACTTGCGAAACTTCAGATTAAAGATTAAGATTATGACAAAGCAAAGACAGCGTCTGGTAGAAGTGCCGTTCAACAAGACGGATTGCGGCGTAGATTTCTACATCAACACAGCTTATGGCGGCGAGTGCCCTTGGGTGCTTACGGAACATGAAGTGTTCAAGACCGACTTCTTCGAAATATTTTTCATCAAGAAAGCTAATGGCTACGTGCTGATAGACTACAGGAAGATAAACCTGAAAGACGGCATGGTGCTCATAGTGAAGCCACACCAGCAGCAGGAATGGCACATTGATGAGGCGGCTCTCGACTACGAATTTTTGATATTCCGTGAAGATTTCATGCGAACCTTCATTGCCGACAAATTCTTTGTCTATAGACTGCAATACTGCCAGCAGACCGAAACACCGCCCTATTTGATGTGTTCAGGAAATGAATGCGAAGAATATCATCAGCTGCTCAAGAAAATACGGACAGAGCTTCGGCAGCCTCAAGCCGACAGCTACAACATCATCGTCAGCGTACTCTACTATCTGCTGGCAATTATGAATCGCCATTATGTCCGTGAGCATCACTTGCCTCTGGCTGCTCCTAAGAATTATTATGCCTTTCAGTTTGTGGAATTGATGGAAACCCACATCCGGAAATTGCAGCGTGTGCAAGACTACGCCTCGCTGCTCAAGATTAGCCGCATCACACTGAACCATAGCGTGATGGCGCAGTATGGAGTGTCGGCTACCTATCTGCTGAAACAGCGACTGTTGGCAGAAATCAAAAACGAGCTTCTGTTCACTAGCAAGTCTATAAGTGAGATAGCCTATGCTTTCAGTTTCCCCGAACCACCCCACCTGATGCGTTTTTTCAAGCAGCAGACGGGCAAGACATGTAGAAAATTCCAGGAGGACTATAAGAATGGTGTGTATGAATGAGAATGATTTATCATTTTGGTAGTTTTTGGTGGCTTTCTGGTATCTGATACATCTGTATTTTTTCATACTTTTGCAGTCGAAATAATGAAGGTAAATATATAATGAAATTAAGATTCGCATAAGTATACTAGAAATTATGACACAGATAGAAATACTGAAAAAGAATATTCAGGAGGCAGAAGCCATCATCGTGGGTGGCGCCTCTGGAATGTCGGCAGCAGCAGGTTTCCGCTTCTATTATATGAGCGATGCCACATTCAAACAGATAGCCGGACAGTTGGGCGAGAAATATCATGCTGATGGTTTTTTCCCGCTGGTGTATCATCCGCAAATCAAGAAAGGTGAGCTATGGGCGGCGTTGCTCCGCGAGTACAAGTACCTGTATGAGTGTCATACGGGTGAGCCATACGAGGATCTGGCAGAATTGCTCGAGGGCAAGAACTATTATATTGCCACCACCAATCAGGATGCGCAGTTTTTCCGCACCTTCCCTGCCGAGAAGATTACTCGCATTCAGGGCGATTTCCGCTACTGGCAGTGTAAACATACTTGTACAGACGAAATCTATCCCAACAAGGAGAAGGTGTATGAGTTGCTGGACAAGATAGAAGGTGACAGACTGCCCGACGACCTGATTCCCCGTTGTCCACATTGCGGTACGGAGATGATTCCATGGTGGCGCAGTCGTGAGTTTCTGGAGGGTAGCTATTACCGAAAAGAAATGCAACGTTATATGGATTTCCTCAAGAAGAACATGAACAAGAAAGTGCTTTTCCTAGAACTTGGTGTGGGCATGATGACTCCAATGTTCATCAAGGAGCCATTTATGAACATGGTCTATCGCTGGCCCAATGCCACTTATGCAGTAATCAATCCAAAGGATGCTTATATTCCAAAGGAGATTGCCCAAAAGAGTATTGCCATTAAGGAAGATATCGCCGTGACATTAAAGAAACTGTTGGGCAAACCGGCAGATCATATCGTATCAGATACAAGTTTCGAACCAGGAAGAATATATTAAATATGAATGCAAATATCACTCTAGCCCAAGAATGGATTGCCCAGGCAGATGCCATTCTCATAGGAGCCAGCAACGGACTCTCTATCGCCGAGGGCTATCATATCTTTGCCAACAACGAGATGTTTCGAAGACAGTTTGGCGACATGCAGCAGCAATATGGTTTCAGAAATGTTGTGGAAGGTCTTTACTTTCAGTATCCTACTGCTGAAGCACGCTTAGAGTTCCACAGACGATTGGTGAAATTTTGGGTAGAAGATTACGAACCTTCACAGGTGATGCATAACCTCATGAAAGTGATTGGCCAGAAGGATTACTTCATCCTTACCAGCAATGGCGACTTGCATCTGGAGAAATCAGGGTTTGAAGAAAAACGCATTTTCGAGATAGAAGGTGTCATGACCGACCTTTTTGCAGCGCCAGACCCCAAGAAAAAATTACTCTTTCATCAATTTCTAGCAAAATATTCTGGCAAAAATCTCGTTATATTAGAGTTGGGTATCGGTTCGCGCAACCGACTCATCAAGCTACCTATTATGCAGCTGGCTTATCGTGAGCCGAATGCTAAATATATCACGCTCAACATGTCTCAGGAACTCTATATTCCACAGGAGATAGCAGAAAAGAGCGTGGGTATTGCTGGCGATATAGCCCAGTCGCTCAAAGAATTAAATACAAATGGATAGACAAGGATATTACAGAACAATAGGAAGGGACGAGAGAGCATACCGCTCTTTCGTCCCAACCCCTTTGCAGGATATTCACCTGGAAATGGATGAAGAAATGCAAACACTGCTTGCTCAAGCACATGAAAGATTGAAGAATCGCAACCTCTCTGATATTGATGCGTTGCAGAAGGAAGAAGTTGAGAATTCCGTGAATCTGGTATATGGCGAAAAGAAGCCTATATCCTTAGCTTTCTTTGAAACAGATGATAAGGAAGACAAGAAACGCAAATTAGATGAACAAAACCTTCTTCAAGCCACAAGATTTGCCGTAGAGCGTATGCAGAAACTGCCTATTAGCAGCCGATTGCTCAAGGATGTTCACTGGGTAATGATGCAAGGTGAGCACAATGAAAGGAAATACCCTGGTGAGATGCGCACCTCACCCATCTGGCTTGGAACAAAAGATGACACGCTGGCAACTGCTCCCTTCATTCCACCTGTCTATGAGGATATGGCAAAGTCTATTGCCGACTTAGAAAACTATATCCATTACGAGGAACAGACTGACGTCCTCATCATGGCGGCGCTCATTCATTATCAATTTGAAATGATTCATCCATTCATCGATGGAAATGGAAGAATAGGCCGGTTGCTAACCCTGCTCTTTTTGATGGATAGAAATGTCATCCAGCAACCTGTGCTCTCGCTTTCCAAAAAACTGATGAGCAGTTCTTTCAAATACTTCACCAACATTGCTTCTGTTGAAGTATATGGAACATACGAAAAATGGGTGAAGTATTTTCTACAACAATTGTAAGAAATAAGAATAGAATTTAGAATAGAATAGAAATGAAGAAAACAATTCCAGTAATAGGCATGGCTTGCAGCGTATGCTCTGCCAATGTTGAAAAGAAACTGCAGTCGCTAGAAGGCATCAACTCCGCCTCGGTTTCCCTGGCGAGCCGAACTGCCCTGGTAGATTATGACCCCGACATCATCTCTCTGGAAGATATGAAACGGGAAATCAGCAATGCCGGCTACGACCTCGTTATCGAAAGCGATAGAAGCGTGGAGGAAATCAACCGCCGTGAGTTCACCCTCCTGCGCCGCCGAACCCTCGCTTCCTGGCTCTTCGCCATCCTGACCATGAGTTTCTCCATGGGATGGATTTCACTGGGCATGGAGCAGAATATGATTTCAGATGGCGTTGCCTCGGCTCATCATACCAGTTCCTTCGCCAACCAGATCTGTCTGCTCCTGGCACTCGCCAACCTGCTCTACTGCGGCAAACAGTTTTATGTTTCCGCCTGGAAACAGCTCTTGCATCATACGGCAAACATGGATTCGCTCGTGGCGCTCAGCACCCTCATCGCCTTCCTCTTCAGCACCTTCAACACCTTCTTCGGAGAAATGGTATGGGGAGCGAGAGGCATAGAATGGCACACTTATTTCGACGCTTCCGTGATGATCATCACCTTCGTGCTGACCGGCAGATGCCTGGAAGAAAAGGCAAAGGACAGTACGGCGAGCAGCATTCGCCAGTTGATGGGAATGCAGCCGAAAACCGCCCGACTGGTGACTTACGAGAAGATAGAAGGCACCAACGACTACAAGATGGAGGAAGTTCCGATTTCCACCATTCAGATAGGCGACATGATAGAAGTAAGAGCCGGCGAGAAGATTCCGGTGGATGGCGTGGTTACCCAGGCAGAGAGTTTCATGACTCCCGATGCAGCCTATGTAGATGAAGCGATGATCAGCGGCGAACCGACTCCGGCGATGAAAAAGGCAGGCGACAACGTGCTGGCCGGCACCATTCCGAGTCAGGGAAAGCTCCGCATGAGAGCCAAGCAGATTGGCGAGAACACCGCCCTGGCGCACATCATCCGCATGGTTCAGGAGGCGCAGGGCAGTAAGGCACCCGTGCAGCGCATCGTGGATAAGGCGGCTCTGATTTTCGTTCCAGCCGTGGCAGCCATCGCCCTCATCACCTTTTTAACATGGTGGCTGATAGGCGGCAACGCAGCACTTCCGCAGGCCATTCTCTCAGCCGTAGCCGTATTGGTCATCGCCTGTCCTTGCGCCATGGGTCTTGCCACTCCTACCGCCCTGATGGTGGGCATCGGCAAGGCGGCGCAGAAGCAGATTCTCATCAAGGATGCGTCGGCGCTGGAGAATCTCCACAAGATCAACGCCCTCGTCATCGACAAGACCGGCACCCTCACCATTCCTAACCAGAACATCGATTTCACCAAACAGGAGGATTTGGATCTGGAGACGAGAGAGACCCTCAAGCCTCATGCCCAGGAAGCGATGAAGCAGTTGCAGGAAAAGGGAATAGAGGTGTATATGATGAGTGGCGACAAGGAGGAAGCGGCTCACTACTGGGCGGAGAAAGCCGGCATCAAGCATTACCAGAGCAAGGTGCTGCCTGGCGACAAGCAGGCATTGGTAAAGAAACTTCAGGACGAAGGCAAGCAGGTAGCGATGGTGGGCGACGGAATCAACGACACCCAGGCCCTGGCCCTTGCCAACGTGAGTATGGCGATAGGAAAGGGAACGGATGTGGCGATGGATGTGGCGCAGATTACGCTGATGAGCGACGACCTGCTGGCACTTCCGGAAGCCGTAAAACTGAGTCAGAAGACGGTTCACATGATTTGGCAGAATCTCTTCTGGGCGTTCATCTACAACATCATCTGCATCCCGTTGGCAGCCGGCGCCCTTCATATCTTCGGCATTGATTTCCAGATAACCCCGATGTGGGCAAGTGCCCTGATGGCCTTCTCAAGTGTGAGCGTAGTGCTTAATTCGCTGAGACTTAAATTGGCGTAAAATGATAGAAAATGGCAGGTTCCCGATGCATCAATTTGGAACCTGCCATTATATTTTTCCCCTTTTTCAAGCATACCCCAATACACTTTTCCTACGAAATAACCAAATAAAAAACACACTTTTCCTATGAAAACAAGGGCTAAAAGCTACACTTTTCCGAAAAAAAGCTTGATTTTAACCCATAAACCACCCTTTTTTGCAAAGGCGATTTTCATAGCAAATCGTAAAGGACTTTTAAGGGATTGGAAAACCTTAATGACCGATAATGACCTTGACCTTAATGACCTTAGAAGCAAGAAAAAGTGGTTCCGATAACACTTTTCACCCCTTCAGAAGGCAAAAATAAGAGGGGGAATGGCAGAATGAAAGGGGGAAAAACGAGGATTTACAAGGAATTTCTTGATATATTTTGTCAAGATTCTCGTAAAAAGAGCATCAAAAACTGGATAGAGCGAAGGGGAATTCCGTGCGTTTTTATAGTATTAAACGAGGGAATCAGAATAGTTCCATTTGCAACTACCGAACTGATTATCAACACAATACAATCAACACCACATTCTTCCAGAATAGCTTTCAGAAGCTCTATCGTGTCATTAAGGGTCAGTGTCATTAAGGGTCATTAAGAAAAAGCAAATGTCATTTAGAGCCATAGTATAATAATAAATAATTTATTATTATACTATAGAGATATTTGCGCCCCCGAAAACCTTAATGACCCTTAATGACACTGACCCTTAATGACACCACCCCACATTTCCCCGCTTTTTCAATCATCAAAAGCAATCCAAGGCGGCTTTTGCAATCAGATGTAAAAACCGCAAATACTTATATCACTACATATCAACCACTTACAGCATATTTTCAATATTCTACGGGGAAAAGCTTGCTTTCTGCTTCGAATTTTTGTATCTTTGCACCGGCAATCGAAAGAACAGTCTTCTTGTGCCAAAAGTCGGTCATCTATGAAGACCGAGGCTGGTCTTAATAGATGGCAAGCGCTGGTCATCAATGAAGACCACAAAATGGGCAGGTGTCGGTATTTTAACATAAAAATAACATGCACTTAACCCAACAAGCCAGGATTTTATTATATCTTTGCATAAACAAACAAAACTACAGCTTTATGGAAAAAGAAAAACTTTCAGCAATCCTGTCAAAGGGAAGAAACGGAACCAAGGGATGGTTTCTGTATCGTGCATGGCCTGGCACCAGAAGCGCCATCTACGTCTATCTGATGTCCATGCTTGCCGCCTTTCCGGTTGGCATTGCAGCAGCTTTTAGCTGCGAATTTATCGAATTCCTGACGAAGACAACCATCAATAGTGCATGGATCCCGGCAATTTATATGCTGGCAGCAGAGCTATATATGATTCATAAATGCCGAAAGAAATTCCATCTGCGTGTTCGCCTGGAAAAGATTCAGCAGATGCCTAAGACCATCATCTTCTTGCTGGTTTTCTTGGTGGGACTGTTCCAGGCCATTCCTATGAGTGTTTTAGAAAGATTCATGGATTTGCCTGATTACATGGAGCAGGATTTTGTTAACCTGGCACATAATCCGATTGGAATTCTGGTGCTCTGCATCATTGCTCCTATAGCCGAAGAATACCTCTTCCGCGGATTGATGATGCGAAAGATGCTGAGATGGAACATCAGTCCCTGGTATGCTATCATCGGCTCAAGCATCATGTTCGGGCTCATCCATCTCAACCCGGCACAGATTCCTGGACCCATCATTCTGGGAATCGTCATGGCGTGGATGTGTTACCGAACCAGGAGTTTGATTCCGGGCATCATCATCCACATCACCAACAATACGCTCTGCCTGATTCCTGAAGAATGCTACGATACTTACATCGCCAGCACTCCGATGATGGAAGGAGGCCTCAGCCTTGTAAGCATCGCAATCGTCATTCTGTCGATTTGGCTCTTCAACAAGAAGACTGCTGCTGCATCGTAAAGAGACTTCATAAAAGGAAGTCTTCATAAGAAAGGCTTCCTTATCAAATTCCTCACCATAAGGGGAGAGTTATTCCTCCCCCTCTACCTTGCAACAGTCGAATCCCATCTCTTTGGCTTTATCAGGACCAAAGGTAAAGTAGATGGCTTCGCCCTCATCACAAACCTCGCCTTTGGAATTCTCCAGAGTCAGGTGGATGGTGACGATGTTACGGCGCTGACTGGCGATGTGACCACGCACCGTAATCTGCGAATCGGTGGTCATCACAGGTTTCTTGTACTTCACGTTGAGCTGCATCGTCACACCCGTGGTCTGCAGTTTGCGGTTGATGACCCAGCCTGCCACTTCATCCATCAGCATACTGATGATTCCGCCATGCAGGGTATTGATCCAGCCCTGGTAATTCTCGCCGGGATTCCAGATGGTAAGCACATCCTCACCCTCTTCCCAAAACTCAAGATGCAATCCTATAGGATTGTTTGGGGCACAGCAAACGCAGTTGTAACCCTCCTTGTTCAAATATGGATTTAATATCTTCTTCATTTTCTAATTGATTAAACTGATTTCTAACTGATTAAACTTTTTAAAACAAGGCAAAGGTACGAATAATATCTGACAAGGCAAAGTTTTTTTAAGATATTACGGTTAATTTTCCATAATAAAAAGTGAAGAAGCGTGGGAATCTTTAAAATTGATGTACTTTTGCAAGCTACAAAAAGACGATTATAAGTATGATTAAGATTTTAGTGATAGAAGACGAAAAGCGAGTGGCTGATTTATTGAAAATCGGTCTGGAAGAGAACGGCTATCAGGTTCTGGTGGCTTACGATGGTGAGATGGGATGGAGACTGTTTCAATCGAATGATTTCCAACTGATTATCTCAGACATCATCCTGCCGAAGCTCAATGGTTTCGAACTCTGCCAGAAAATCAGAAAGGCGGATGAAGAAATCCCTATTCTGATGCTCACGGCTCTGGGAACAGCTGATGATAAACTGGAAGGCTTTGATGTGGGAGCCGATGACTACATGGTGAAGCCATTCGATTTCAGAGAACTGCTGGCGAGAGTGAGAGTATTGCAGAAAAGAAGAGCCGTGGCTAAGGTTGATGTGGTGAAGGAGATTTCATACGCCGATCTGTACATCAATCTGGAACGACAGGAAGTGACCCGAAACGGCGAACCCATCAAGCTTTCGCCTAAGGAATACAACCTGCTGGTTTATCTGGTGGAGAATGCCGAAAGGGTGGTGAGCCGAGTGGAAATCGCCGAAAAGGTCTGGAACACCCATTTTGATACGGGAACCAATTTCATCGATGTCTATATTAACTATCTAAGAAAGAAAATGGATAAGAACTTCGAGGTAAAACTGATTCATACCAAACCGGGAGTAGGCTTTATCTTAACGGATAAAATGTAATGCCCCCAACAGATAAGCCGAACAAGAAATTCATTAAAATCAGATAGAAATCATGAAAATCAGAACAGCCCTTACACTTAAATACACCTGCATTACGGCAACCATATTTCTGCTTTGCATGGTGCTCATTTACCTGGTCAGCGAACATACCCGCGACCAGACTTTCTTCAGAAACCTGAAAAGCGAAGGCATTACCAAGGCCAATCTCTTCCTGGCCGGACAGGTAGATGCCAAGACCATGCAGTCGGTTTATCTGAACAATAGGAAGTTTATCAACGAGGTAGAGGTTGCCGTCTATACCACCGATTTCCACATGCTCTACCACGATGCCATCCACAACGACATCGTGAAGGAAACCGAAGGGATGATCAAGGAAATCATTCAGAAAAAAGAGATTGAATTCCACATCGGAAAATACCAGGGCATCGGAATGGTTTTCCAATACAAGGGAAAGGATTATATTGTTACAGCTGCCGCTTATGACGGCTACGGCTACGACAACCTTGTGGGACTGCAGGAAACCCTCATCTGCCTCTTCATCATCGGATTGTCGCTGCTCTTCATCGCCGGCTATGTTCTGGCAAAACTCTCCCTCAAACCGATAAGAAACATCGTGAACGAGGCTGAAAACATTACCGCATCCCACATAGACCGCCGCATCCCCGTGAAGAACGAAAAGGATGAGTTGGGCGAACTGACCATCGCCTTCAATGAACTGCTCAAGCGACTGGAGATTTCATTCAATTCACAGAAGCAGTTTGTGAGCAACGTGTCTCACGAACTGCGTACTCCTCTGGCTGCCCTAACAGCCGAAATCGATGTTTCGCTACAGAAAGAGCGAACCAACAAGCAGTACCAGCTCGCCATGCAGAACATGCAGCAGGATGCCAAGCGAATGACCCGACTGATAGACGGTCTGCTGAACCTGGCAAAGGCGGATTACGGCAAGGAAGAAATCAGCATGCGAGAGGTTCGCCTGGATGAACTTTTATTAGATGCAAGAGAACTCATCCTGCGGGCGCATCCGGAATACAGCATCGACCTGCTCTTCTGCAACGAGGAAGAAGATGATGATAGTCTGATTACCGTCCTCGGCAATCCCTATCTGCTGAATATCGCCTTCTCCAATCTGATAGAGAACAACTGCAAGTATTCGGAGAATCATTCTTCCATCGTCCAGATTTCCTTCAGAGACAAATGGAGCATCGTCCGCATGGCAGATAACGGTTTTGGAATGTCGGCAAAGGATAAGGAGAATCTCTTCACCTTATTTTATAGAGGAGGCGGAGATGAGAAGAAGAAAGTAGAAGGCTACGGCATCGGGATGACACTGGCCCATAAGATTATCCATCTGCATGATGGCAACATCGCCGTGCATTCGGAGCAGGGCAAGGGAACCATCTTCATTGTAGAGATTCCACATATCTAGCATAATCCTCACAATATACATCTCCCTATTAATAAACGACTTACTGATTCTCTAATAGTTTTCTAATACCGTTCTAATTCTTTTCTAACGGCTTCTTCCACATAGTTTGCTTACCTTTGCAACCGCAAAACAATAATTCACATCAAGTAAAAGTAAAGCAATTATGTGGAAGAAGAAAAAGAACATCAGAAAAATGGCTTTCAATACCGAGACGGTATTGATGGCTGCCAAGGAACCACTCAACACGGTGCTTACTTACTTCCAGACTACCTCATTGGGACTCACCGATGAAGAAGTAGAGAAGAGACAGGGACTCTATGGCAAGAACGAGATTGTACACGAGCAAAAGAAGAAGCCGCTCGTAATGCTTGCCAAGGCTTTTATCAATCCTTTCGTAGGAGTGCTCACCGTACTGGTAGCCATCTCTTACGTGATGGATGTGTGGATGGCAGATCCTGGCGACCAGGACTGGACTTCCATCATCGTAGTCTCGACCATGATTATTCTGAGCACCATCCTCCGCTTTGTGCAGGAATGGAAAGCCAACCGCTCCAGCGAAGCTCTACAGAAGATGGTGACCAACACCTGCTATGTAATGCGTCTCGGCACAAGCACCCGTGGCGGTTCGCCAGGCGATGAAATCAGCAACGAGGAACTGGTACCTGGCGACCTCATCATGCTCTCTGCCGGCGACATGATTCCTGCCGATGTCCGCATCATCGAATCCAAGGATTTGTTCGTCAGCCAATCCAGTTTGACAGGCGAATCAGATTCCATCGAAAAATTCCCGAATCTTTCGGAAGCCCGCAACCATACGGGCAGCATCGTTGACCTCGACAACATCTGCTTTATGGGATCCAACGTGGTGAGCGGATCGGCAAAAGGCATTGTCTTCGCCACCGGCAGCCACACCTATCTGGGAACCATTGCCAAGAACGTGGCGGGCCATCGTGCCGCTACGGCTTTCGACAAGGGAATCACCAAGGTGAGTCTGCTGCTCATCCGCTTCATGCTCATAATGGTTCCTATAGTATTCCTGGTCAACGGAATTACGAAGGGCGACTGGTTGGAGGCTTTCATCTTCGCCATCTCCGTGGCCGTGGGACTTACCCCAGAGATGTTGCCGATGATTGTAACCGCCAACCTTTCGAAAGGAGCGATGGTAATGTCGCGCAAGAAGACCATCGTAAAGGATTTGAACGCCATTCAAAATTTCGGTGCCATGAACATTCTCTGTACCGACAAGACGGGCACCCTGACGCAGGACCACATCGTATTGGAGCGCCACGTGAACGTGGATGGAACCGAGGATAAGGAAAACCGCATTCTGCGCCACGCTTATTTCAACAGTTATTTCCAGACGGGACTTAAGAACCTGATGGATCGCGCCATCCTCTCGCACGTCAAGGAACTGGGACTGGAATCGCTGAGCAGCTCATATAAAAAGGTGGATGAGATTCCGTTCGATTTCACCAGAAGACGCATGTCGGTGGTGGTAGAAGACAGAAATGGCAAGCGACAGATTATCACCAAGGGAGCCGTAGAAGAAATGCTGACGGTTTGCAGCTTTGCGGAATTCGGCGGAAAGGTTCAGCCTTTATCAGACAGCATGCGAAGCAAGGCACAGAGATTCGTGAAGGAGATGAATGCACAAGGTATGAGAGTGCTGGCCCTGGCGCAGAAGAGTTTCCTGAGTAAGGAAAACAACTTTGCCATCGAAGATGAAAAGGAGATGGTTCTCATTGGCTATCTTGCCTTTCTCGATCCTCCAAAGGAATCAGCTTCCCAGGCCATCAAGCAGTTGCACGAGCACGGCGTGGAAGTAAAAGTACTTTCGGGAGACAACGAGGCGGTGGTAAAGGCGATTTCCCGACAGGTAGGAATCAATACTTCTGATTCCGTTACGGGGCCGGAACTCGAAAACATGAGTCAGGAGGCGAAACAGAAAGCGGTGGTAAAATGCAGCATCTTCTCGAAGCTTACACCGATGCAGAAGTCGGAAATCATCCAGCTCCTGCAGAAGAAGAACAACACCGTGGGCTTCCTGGGCGACGGAATCAATGACGCAGCAGCCTTGCGAGAATCAGATATCGGAATCTCTGTAGATTCGGCTGTGGATATTGCCAAGGAGAGTGCTGACATCATCCTGCTGGAGAAAGACCTGATGGTTTTGGAGAACGGCGTACTGGAAGGCAGAAAGACCTTCGGAAACATCGTGAAATACGTGAAGATGACGGCTAGTTCCAACTTCGGAAACATGTTCAGCGTACTGGCAGCGAGTTCCTTCCTGCCTTTCCTGCCGATGCTTCCGATTCATCTGCTCATTCAGAATCTGCTTTATGATATTTCGCAGACCACCATTCCTTTCGACCGCATGGACAGGGAATACCTCGCCAAACCATGCGTGTGGGACTCGGGCGACCTGAGCAGATTCATGATTTGGATTGGACCTATCAGTTCGATATTCGATATTGCCACCTACATGGTGATGTGGTGGGTGTTCAAGTGCCAGGGGCCGGACATGGAATCCCTCTTCCAGTCGGGTTGGTTTATCGAGGGCTTGCTTTCCCAGACCCTCATCGTTCACATGATCCGTACCCGCAAGGTTCCGTTCATCCAGAGTTCTGCCTCATGGCCTGTGATGCTGATGACCTTCTCCATCATGGCTGTCGGCATCTGCATTCCGTTCAGTTCATTCGGCAGTTCGATAGGCTTAAGTCCTCTTCCATGGACTTACTTTCCATGGCTGGCAGGCATTCTGCTGTCTTACTGCGTATTGACACAATGGCTTAAAACTCTTTACATCCGAGCTTTCAAACGCTGGCTATAATACAAAAAATGTTTATTGTTAGTTCCGTCTAATTACCTATAAATAGGGATTAGGCGGAACCACAACTATTTAGAATAAACAAAAATACCTAGAAATGGGGATAAAGATAGCCACTCTGCTATTTAGAAGAAATAAAAATACCGATTATTAAGTATTGCAGGATTTTCAAATACCCAGTACCTTTGCTGCATGAATTAGCGAGATGCTCGCAGGCGGCGAGTAAGTGAACAAGAAATGATACAAAACATGAAGATTATACAAAAACATAAAGAAATGAAGAGAATTATTTTTATTATTTTAGGCAGCATCAATATTTGCCTTGCTTATGCACAGAGCTTTAACGGACAATATATTTCTGAATGGCAATGGGACATGAACAAGAATACCAATCTGATCAATCAGCTGAGATTGGAACTGAGTGTTCCGATAGGAAGAGGAAAGGATTCGTTCGAGGCGGCTACACTGCATGTGGCAAAGACCAACGATGGCATTATTGATGACTGGCAGGGATTTTCGAACATAGATGCAGACAACAACTTCGCCATGCTTGCCGTGCTGGGCTACATGCACGAGTGGAATTCGGGCCATCTGTTTGTGGGTGTGAGAAACGTGAACGAGGATTTCTTTACCTCTGACGTAACGGCACTTTTCCTGAACAGTTCTGAGGGAATCTTTCCTACGGTTGCTTCCAGCTATCCGATAGCCAACTATCCGTATTCGGGCTTGACCCTTTACTTTGATGTAACCAAGGGTGGATGGACTTTCAGAAACAGTCTGTATAATGGTGCGGGATATAATGGCTGGAAAGCCCACGACAATCCTTTCCTGGTTCGCCCGAAGAAGGATGGAATCTTCAACATGGCGCAGTTGGAGTATGAACATAAAGGTGGAAAATATTTTGCGGGTGCTGCCGTCCATACCCGTCAATATCCGATCAACGAGGATGGCGAAATGGTTCCTGCCGATGAATCCAAGGGCAAAACCACCTGTGCCTGGTGGGTTTACGGAGAGCAGAGCGTCTGGAAAGCTGGCGACAGGAACATTTCGTGCATGGTGCAATATTCAGAGAACACCAGTCATCAGAATGCCTGCTACCGATACGCAGAACTGGGCGGTGCCTATCAGGACGAGAAGAACGAGTGCGGTCTGTCGGGCCAGTACGCCCGCTTCCAGCAGGGTTCGGAATATTCGCTGGAAGTAACGTGGAAAAGACAGCTGACGGAATCCATCTCCCTTCAGCCATCGTTCCAGTACATCAAAAACGACAATGGAGACTTCACGACGCTTAGTGCCCGACTCTATGTCAGTTTCTAGAATAAACGAAAAAGATGACTCGCCAAGACGTCTAGTCATCTTTTTCGTTTTTTCTTTTTTATTCAAATTCGGTGCTGAAACCGGAATCTGGAATGGTTGGAGAATCGATGATGAATGATGCGGCTGAGTGGGTAGAGAGGAACGGACCTTTATAGGTGGTCATCTTTCCCTTCACCATGTGGACGTTTTCGAACGATAGTTCTTTTGCCACATTATTTTCTGTATCAACAGACTGGGTAGCCAGCGTGATATCCGTTACATTATCCTCGCCCAGGAAGAAATAGCTACTGAACATGATTTTTTTACCCTTGTATTGATTGCCCGAGATATCGTATGTCTTGGTCAGGGTGGTCTTCTCGAGGCAATGACCCGTAGATGGATTGAAGACATTACCACAGTTGCCGGTAATCGTATATTTAAACGACTTGATGTAGTCTGGACGAATTTCTAATCGGCTGTCCAATACCAATACGCTTACTCCACGTTTCAGGATGCAGTCGTAGTTCTGTCTTTCTTCTCTATCTTTTACAGCAATATCCTGATAGGTATAAAACATATCTGTGACTTCATTGTTAGGGAAGACGACCTTAGTCTGTGATTTGATGCTGACCTTGTTGACTTTTGAAGGGTTATCAGTAGCAGCGGCAATAGCCACCATCTTGTAATTACCTCTAGGCACATACAGTTTCACCTGTCCGAAATTCTTGTCGGTAGAGAATTGGGTTACCAAATACATCGTATCTTTACCTTCCGGAAACAGGGCTACCTCCAACTCAGTAATCTGCTTGCACTCACTCAGGTTCTTCTTCCCATCAGTGTCTGCACGGGTAATCCAAGGAGATGCTGCCTGAGCTACGTCAGCAGTACCTGCTCTGGATTCAATTTCTGAGATTGATTTCTCGAAGAAGTTGAAGCTAACTTCCAGTTTGTCACTTCGTGATGAAGAATCCATCACGCCATCCTCTTTACTACAACTTACTACTAGTAAGGCTGCAATAATAAGCCATAGGCTTTTAGTGAAATATTTCTTCATTAGGTTTAGAATTTAGAAGAAATACGCCAGAATATCTGGTATTGTCTGCTATTACCCATCTAGTTGATACAGCTAGCTGTTTTTCTGTAGTAGTATTGATGCGAAATTACTAAAATTTTGAATACGCTGTACTCCTCGCCCCCTATTTTTTAACTATCTTAACGAAGTTTTCACCTGATTAAATAAATAGGGGGCTTTTATGGGCACTTATAGACTACTCCTGCTCTACCTTCACTCCCGTAATCCGGCTCTTGAAATCGCCAGCCTTCTGGAGTGGGAACACCAGCGTGCGCTGATAGTGCATCTTGGCAGAAGGATTATAAACGATAGGCTGAGTGGCTGTAGCATCACTCTTCTGGAATGTAGCCAGGTCTTTCTGCTGCATCGCATAAAGGGTGAGCGGACCCAACTCCTCGCGCAACTTGCCATCCACATAAAGACAGGTCTTCCTGTTATCGCCCGTAATCGCCAGAGTTACCTTCTTCCCCTTCTCTACCCTGTAGTTGAACTTGTTGAGATAACCCTCGTGGGCAAAACCAAGCTGGCCGCTTTCAGGGTCGGCAAGATAGAAGGTGGCGTTATCGGATGAGAACAACACCGTGCCCTTCGGCTCATCGGCTCCCTCGATGGTGAACTCCACCCGATAGCCATAGCCCACTTCCTTCTCACCCGTGGTCTGACCAGGGTTCAAAGTCTCTATTCTTAGCTGCTTGCCCTTCTGCCAGCGTGCCGCCTCATTAACCGCAGGAGCCTCGCTGAGCGAAAGACGAAGACGATTGAAATCTTCAAAGGAGAATGATGTGGCTGCACCCGTCCAACATTTTGCCGACAGCGTCTGCAAGGCAGGGAACAGGCGGTCGTGAATATCCTTCACCGAAATTCCGTTGCCCGCATGGTCGTTCCATACGGCAAACATACCGCCGAGAATGGCATGGTCGTTCTCCTCGAACTTCTCGTTGCCAATCTGCGCCGGAGTCCAAGAATCGTAAAGATACTGGCAATTCAGGTAATCGTAATAATAGCCCGCTGCCGGAACGATGTAAACCAATCCGTCAGGAATGCTCACCAGTTTGTAGCCCTGGCGCTTCATCTCCTTCGGGTCTGCATAACCATTGTACCAGCAATGCATCATCACGTTCTCCGACTTCACCTTGGTGTCGCCCTTGGCATGAGTAAGTGCGCCCCAAACGGCAGCCTGCTTGCCAAACGACTCCACATATTTAATATAATGGTCTGTGAAGTAGCGGAATTTCTCCACCACCTCCTTCTTGGCGTTGGAATACTCATCGGTTCCGATGTGCACTACCTTACCACGGAACACGGGGTTCTTACCCTCCAAATATTCCTTGAAGAGCCCATCCACAAACTTGTAGGTCTCGGGATTGAAGAGGTCGAGATGATCCATTCCATATTCCTTGGACCCGATTTCCGGCTTGTAATGGGTGAAGGCGAGCGAATGGGCTGGCACATCTATCTCGGGGATGATATTGACACCATACTGCTCTGCCAGTTTCTGGAGTTCGATGAACTCAGCCTTGGAATAGCTGCCATCCTTTGCCGTGAGTCCCGGATAGGTGTCGCATTCCAGGCGGAAAGCTGCCGGGGTCTTCGCCCAGTCGTTACCGAAATACTGTCGGAATCCGTTATCGTTGAGATGAATCTGCAGGGTGTTCATCTTGTAATAAGACATCATCTTGACCAGCGAGCGCAGATAAGACATCGGGATGAACTTTCTTCCGCAATCCATCATGAAGCCTCGCAGCCCATAGGCAGGCTTATCCTGGGTAGAACCCTTTGGCAGCACGAAACCTGCCGAACGCTGCTGCTCTGAAAGCTGCAGCACGGTGCGGGTACCCCATACCAGTCCTTCTACCGAAGAAGCCGTGATGGTGGTTACGTCGCCGATGGTGAGGCGATAGCCCTCCTTGCCGAGCTGCCTGGCCGATTTCTTATCAGCTTGGAGCACCAGCACGATGTCGCCGGCAGAAGGTTTTCCCATCTTAGGCGTGAGCGGTTTTCCCACCAGGTCATGATAATCGGCAGCAAAGAGTTTCGCCACATCCTGGGCGTTCTTTCCGCCCTTCACCACGTATTTGCCCGATGGGGTAAACATTCCCTCAGCCCCGCTCCATTGCTTGAGTTCAGGGATTACAAAAGGTTTTTCGTTGACCGTTGCCCAGCCACACGAAAGCACCAAGGTGCAGCAAGCCGTCAGCAAGAGACGCTTGCAGTCATTTAGGTTTTTCTTCATACTTTACTGTTTTAATCGTAAAGATAAAAAATGCGCTCCATCATGTGCCACTTCTCATCGCTCGTAGCACCCTTGCCGCACTTCTGGAACTTGCCTACCACTTCCTCCCACTCTGCCTGTCTAGGGAGAGTGGCGAGTTCTGCCATTTTCTTGTCCCAATCGAAATCTACGGGAGCATCCACAACCATCACCAGCCGGTTGCCGAAGATGTAAATCTCCATCTCCAGGATTCCCACCTGACGGATTCCGTCACGGATCTCCTTCCATTGCACTTCCTCAGAATGCAGGCGGCGATATTCACGGATAGCCTCCTCATCAGATTCCAATTCCAGCCACTGCACGTAGCGTTTGGTGGCTACAGGATACTTCTTCTGTTCATAACCTTTCATCATAATCATTAGGGTTTTAAAGATTAAACATTATATTATCTGCAAAAATAATGCAAGCGAGCGCAATGTAAGCTTGCTTACAAATTGCCGAGCGCAGCTTATTTTCTGCAAAAATATGAAAAAAAATTGAGGTAAACAAGCCAAGTTACCGAAATTTTGTTTATTTTTGCATTATCATTGCAGAAATGCAGGTTATGATTTACAAAACAATTCCATAAGATTAAAAGGAACTAAAGATTTACGATATGAAGAAACTACTTTTATCCATCGCCTTTCTGCTCCCTGCTATGGGAATGATGGCGCAAACTCAGGTGAAGACTGCCGAAGGTATTCTCGAAGGAAAAGACCTCTCAGGCATCACGGTTTTCAAGGGTATTCCATTTGCAGCCCCTCCTGTGGGCAATCTCCGCTGGAAGGCTCCTCAGCCAGCCCAGAAATGGCAGGGCGTGCGCGAAGCAAAGGAGTTCGGACCGAACCCGATGCAGGAACCTATCTTCGGAGACATGAACTTCGGCACGAAGACAAACAGCGAGGATTGCCTATACCTTAATATATGGACTCCTGCAAAGACCATGAAGGAGCATCTGCCGGTTTTGATTTATTTCAACGGCGGAGGACTGATGGCTGGCAGCGGAAGCGAACCTAGATATGCGGGCGATGCAATGGCGCGCAAGGGCATCATCTCCATCACAGCCAACTATCGTGAGGGCATCTTCGGATTCTTCGCTCATCCACAGCTCTCCAAGGAAACATCCTACAAGGGTTCCGGCAACTATGGATTCATGGACCAGGTGGCAGCCATCCAATGGGTGAAGGACAATATCGAGGCTTTCGGCGGAGACCCTAACCGCATCACCATCGTAGGCGAATCGGCTGGTTCCATGTCAGTAAGCGCCCTGATGGCTTCCCCTCTCTGCCAGGGACTCTTTGCCCAGGCTATGGGTTCCAGCGGTTCGGTGATGGGATTCAAGAAGATTGCCACCCAGAAGGAAGCTGAAGAGAAAGGCGTGCAGCTTGCCCAGAAAATCGCAGAGAAGATGGGCAAGGAAACGGGCAAGAAAGTGAAAAAAAACATAGGAATGAAGAATCTCAACGAGCTTCGTGCCCTTCCAGCCGAGGAACTGATGAAGCTGGCGGGAGTAAGAGCGGTTCCTGTCTATAATATCGACGGATATTTTATGAAAGAACAGCCTGTAGATGTCTTCGCCAAGGGCGAGCAGACCAAGGTGCCTCTGCTCATTGGTGGCAACAACCAGGAGATGACACCATGGGCGGTATTGATGGGCAAACAGCCTACCGTTGAGAATCTGAAGGCTGGTGCCAAGGCTACCTTCGGGTCAGAGAACATCGATGAACTCTTCCGCCTTTACGGAATCAACAACGACAAGGATGTGTTGGAGCAGCCGGGTGTGAATCTGGCTTCGGATATCTTCCTGGATTATTCTACCTGGAAGTGGGGCAACATGCACAAGCTGACCGGCGGACAACCCGTTTACCGCTACCGCTATTGCCACCCTCGTCCTGCAATGGCCATCAAGGGCAAGGTGGCAGCATTGGCTGGCGGCGTGGTAGATGCTAAGGAAGATGCAGCTCCTGCTCCACAGGACAAGGGTGCCGTTCACTCTGCCGACATCGAGTATGCGATGGGCACATTGCCAACCAACCGCGTGTTCAACTGGCAGCCTGAGGACTATATGATCAGCGACATCTTCAGCCAGTATTATGTCAACTTCGTAAAGACCGGCAATCCAAACGGCCTGGGTCTGCCAGAGTGGCCATCTACCAATGGCAAGGCCGTAGCCCCTGTACTTCAGATAGATGTAAAGACAGAAGTGAAGTCTGATGCCCAGATGGAGAAGCGCTATGATTTCATCGACAAAATGTTCTGGGAGAAGAAATAGAGATGTTTCAGAAATTCATCATCAATAGAGACGGTGTGCTGAAGTTCGGCCACGTCTATCTGCATCGCGACATGCTGGCTCCCGGCGAGCAATGCACCTATGGCGGCGGATTGTGGAAAATAGATGAAGGCAGGGGCGCCATCGTGCTCTATGGAAGGAGTTTCGACTTCGGTCCTCCCGATTTCGACTTTGTTACACGGATAGACTGGACGGGCTTGGGGGGAACTCCTCGCCCGCTGCTCTATCTGCCGCATTGGCCCAACGAGGAAGAGATTGTGCCCATCATCATCAATTGAGAAAATAGTATAATATTCTATAAATTCTATGCAAAAAGTTTGCCCGTAACAGATAAAAGCGTATTTTTGCGAAAAGAATTCACTTAAAAAGCAGTATAGTATGAAAAAGAAATTAGTTTTGACTGCAGCCGTTATCGCTGCATTGTCAGTTGTCTCTTGCAATAGCAAGAAGACAAATAGCCAGGGAGCTGATCAGGATAGCCTCAGCTATGCAGGAAATGATTCGCTCAATTCTAACGATATCGTGCTCGATTCCATCGCCGGCACCTATGAGGGAACTCTCCCTGCTGCCGATTGTCCTGGAATCAAGACTGTATTGACGCTCAATGCCGACAGCACCTACCAGTACTCAGCCGACTATCTGGAGCGCAAGGATGGTCACGACGAAGCAAGCGGTATCTTCAAGGTATTGGCTAACAACGTAGTAGAAATCATCCGCCCATCCAGCGGCGAGACTACTTACTTCAAGGTGAAGGATGCCAACAGCCTCATCATGACCGACTCGCTCGGTACTGAGCCTGAAGGCGCCATGGCTAAGCACTATGTGCTGACCAAGAAGAAGTAAGCTATTCACATCTAAAAAAAGCACCCATCTCATATCTAGAAAGCATCTTTTTCTGCTTCCAAAATACGAGATGGGTGCTTTGCGTTGTGGCAGTTGACCCAATTTCGTTGAGAAGTTCATCGTCCAGATAAAGACGGATGCTCTGCTCATTCCAATCCATGCGCCAAACGTGGAACTTATCAGCCCATTGCGCATCACGATCTGTGAAATGGGTGAAAGGGATAGCCTTGCTGTTCCATTTCGCCGTCCAAGGCTTGTCGGTATATTACAAACCCATTACATTCTCAACTTTCACGTTAAATTCAATTAAGTTTTACCTCATAACTTTCGCTATTTCAGATATTTTTCCTAATTTTGCGTCCACGTTTCCAACGGATGAAATGAATATTAAGATTAGATTATAAAATTAGGTATTATATAAAATAGACAAGGAAAAAGGAAAAAAGAAAAATGGAACATGTTTTTACTGAATCGATGTTTTTGGTGGGCTTCGTGATTTTCATCGCCGCCATCCTCGTATTAGACATGCTGGTCATCGACCGAAAGGCGCATGTGGTTTCCATCAAGGAAGCTGGCTCCTGGACGGCAGTATGGATTATTCTCGCTCTCGCCTTCGCCGTGTTCATCTACTTTCATGGCGACATGGTGCACGGCATAGAGAACTTCGACGACCTGAAACTGATAGCCTCGCGCTATGCTTCTCATCTCAAACTGGATCCGAACGATTATGAAGGGAGTCTGCAGCAATATCGCCACTACATGACCATCTCTTACATCTCGGGTTATCTGATAGAGAAGACGCTCTCAGTGGATAATCTCTTCGTGATGATGATGATTTTCAGTTCGTTCGGAGTAGATAAGAAAGATTACCAGCACGTATTGAACTGGGGAATCCTGGGTGCCATCGTGCTTCGCTTCGTCTTCATCTTTGCGGGTGCAGCCCTCATCAGCCGATTCACCTGGATATTGCTCGTATTCGGAGGATTCCTGGTTTACAGCGGTGCCAAGATGTTCTTGAACAGAAACAAGAAGGAAGAAATCAATGCCTTGGATCATCCGGTAGTGAAGTTCATGCAGCGACGTCTGCACCTGGGACCGCTGGTAATGACGGTGGTGTTCATCGAGTTCTGCGATCTGATTTTCGCTTTCGACAGTATCCCTGCCGTATTCTCGGTTTCGCTCGACCCGTTCGTGGTGTTCTTCTCCAACATCTTCGCCATCCTGGGCTTGCGTGCCCTCTTCTTCCTGCTGGCAGCAATAGCCGATAAGTTCCGCTACTTGAAGGTGGGTGTGAGCGTGCTGCTGGTGTTCATCGGTGTAAAGATGCTCATCCACGATTTCTTCGAGATTGATGCAGTAAGTTCGCTGGTATTCATCATCCTCGTCTTGCTCGTCAGCATCGGAGCTTCGGTGGTGATTCCGCAGAAAAAGGAAGCTTAAAAACACAAAACGCAGTAATACGCCCTGAAAGGGCAGAAGCTCCTAGCCCAGGGCACCGCCCTGGGTTTACGCATAAGCAAGAATGTCGCCCTGTAAGGGCAAAAGCTTTTAAGTGTACCTGGAAAGTACAAAGTTTTTGCCTTTACAGGGCGAACTGTTTATATTTCTAATACCTCCTCAACGGTCTATACTTAATGGTATAAATCCGGTTGAAATAATCCTTCCATTCATTCGGCTCCTTATCATCATCCCGAACAATCCGGATGCCATAAAACCTGGTGCCCGTTTCCTTATACTCCTTGAACCTCGCCAACATCTGCTGCGGCGGATTCGGAATCAGGAAATCCGTAATCCAAAGCACATCGGCATTCACATAATGCAGACCATCGTTATCGAGCAAATCAAACATCTGGTTCATCATCTTCTTTGCCGAAGTTCCACCGCCTATAAAAGGCAGATGGGTTGTAGTAGGCTGGCGCCTGACACCACGACCCGTATGAGCCTGACCATCAGAAGATAAATCTGCAGAATTATCGGGAATTTCTGTAGACTCCACAACCGTGATTCCAATCCTCTTCAACCGCTCCGCCTTCCGCTTCGCCATCAAATCGATGGCACGGGTGCTCACGGAGAAATCTATCAGAAAGCAATCCCGCTCCAAATCCTCTGCCGTTTCTTCCAACAGGGAAATCAGCGTAGAAGAAATCCTTTCAGGCGTTCCATACATACTCGCAGAAGTATCCAGACAGACTATCATCGGACCCTTTCGGGAAGCATGGGTAAAGCCGAGTTTGCGGGATGGCTTCGACATTTCGCTCTTATAACGGAAAGTCTGGAGCCTGCGGGTTCGATACTTATAGATAAAAAGCCCCTCCATATCCTCGTCGCTGTATTGCGCCAACTCCAACGGAAGAAGTGAGTTGAGATCATCGCCCACGGTAATGCCCTCGATGTCGCTTCCTGCGGAATGCTCCATCTTCATCTCCACCCCCGAAGCGATAGTGAGCCTATCTTTGCCGTTGGCATCTGCCACACGCCCCATCTTCGCTACAATCTCCTTGATTTCTGGATATTTATCCTGAATCTTCACCTGGTTCAGGCGGCGTTCAAACTCCGTTTCCGTCCATCCGTTCGTCATCAGTTCCCAGGCTTGCACGGCTCGCTGCTCCGAAACGCCCTTCGTCTTCATGTTGCGGGTTATCTGGTCCATCATGCGAACCAATCCCGTTTCGAAGTTATTCTGACGGAGCGAGATAAAATCCTTCAGTTTGTTCAATACCTGATGGTCGATGCACACCTTCCAGTCTCTTACCAGACGCTCCCAGTTTTCGGGTTTCGAAGCTCCATCGCCAGCCATCAGTTTCAGGAAGAAAGACTTATCGAATCCATCCTCCCGGTGTTCCTGCTCCAACTGGTCGATGAGCGGAAGCCACACCTGCTCATCCATTCTCTTAAAGGGAGTCCAGTCGAGCACATCATCAGCCCGATGACTTTCGGTCCAGGCACGTTGGCGTTGGAATCGCATGTGATGAACGCATTCCACGATGAACTTTCCCACACAATCATAGAATACCTTGCTCTTGATTTTGCTGTTCACCACCTGGCGCACGAATTTCTGCACCTCTTCGCCAGTTTCCGGAATCGTCACTTTCAGGGTAAAGAGATGAATCAGATAATCCTTCAGCGGGTCTTCCTTCAAATCCCAAGGCATGGCTGCGCCTGTCGGATCAGGAATCTTTACCTGCCCCGACTTGCAGAAGTCGTCTAGCATCTTCAAGTAATACTGTGCTTCCGCCAAGTCCTTGTTATTCTGGTATTTCATCTTATTCGATATTTTTCACCAAATCGGTAAAAAACTTCTTATATATTATAGGAAGATTAAGCCTTCTCTTTCTCCATCAGATATTCTGCGAAGATTCTTGCAGCACTCTCCACTTTGGCAGCGCAAGGGCGAGACTTGTAGTATTCTGCCGTTCTTGCCGAAGCCACATAGCTGGATTGCGCCTTTTCATGACCCTTCAAGCCCAGAATCTCGGCACAGATGATACTGCCATTCTGCTCCTTCGATTTGGCTAACAAATCCTGCACCACCTTGTAGCAGGCCGACTTTCCCTCGCGATCATCCCCCTCGGTCTGTCCGCAATCCAAGCCAACGAGCACCACAATGCCCGAAACGGCTCCACACATCATTCTCATTCTGCCAACTCCACCACCGAAGCCGGCACCAATGCGCTTCGCCATCTCATCATCAAGACCATATAAATCGGCAAAGGCAGCTACCACCGACTGGCAGCAGCCATAGCCCTGCATAAAATTCTCCACCGCCTGGTGAACACGAGCCTCCAACTCTGGAGATAAAGTTATCTGTTCGTTCATTATGTTTTTGTTCTTCTATATATGTTTTGATTCTTCTATATATGTTTTGGTTCTTCTATATATAATAATGTATAAGTAACTGGAGGCGATTAAACCTCATAAAGTTTTATGGTATTATGCCTCATAAAGTTTCATCGTATCCTGTCGGGTAAACGCCAACTCCTTATAGAAATCACGGAGATAAACTGAGATTTCAGCCTTATCATCCGAAGACACAAAGAGATTCTCGCCCAACTGCCTTTCCAGCGAAGTCAAGCCATCCGAAAGGGTTTCGATTTCCCCCTCATAATCTCTGCCATCATCAGGATTCCTGCGAACCCGATGATACTTGATATCCTCAGCAAGCGCATTCTTCATCTCCACCAGTTTTTCTGCAAAAGGAGAAAAGAGTGCCCGGATTACGATGCTTCGGATAGCATCCCGCTCTTCCGGTTCCTGCCACAGACAATGGTAGATAGGAAGCAGATCGCAGATATCCACTTCTTCCCTATCCTGCATAAAGGCAGAAGTGCGAAGCAGACGAACGATATTTTTCCATCGGCGGTCGCTCACATAGATATTTCTGCGCTCGGCAGCCTCATCCACATTCACGGCTCTCAGAGATTTACGGATGGCAGAAATCGCATCGAGCACCTCCTCCTTCACGCCAATCTTACAGATTTTCTCCGCCCATTCAGCATACTCCTCAGGGGATATTCTTATATCGCACACGGATTTCACAGATCTCACAGATTTTTTCTTTGTATTCTCAGAAATAAACAAATCTCTTTCTGATGTTTCTACTCCCATTGGCGTTTGCTTTACAGAAGACTTCTTGGACATAACATTAGCCTCATCCGTGGAATCAGTGAGATCCGTGTGAGACTCATTAGATTCCAGCAGCATTGCACGGAAATTCTTCTCCAGCTTAATCGGTCGGCTCTCTATTCTAATCACAAATCGGTCCCAAAGCGCCTCCAGTCCTTCTCCCTTAGCCGGCAGCTCATTACTTGCCGCAACGAGAAGCTTCAGCGGAAGATGAATTTCACGATTGCCATTTCTGAAGATTTTCTCGTTAATCACCGTGAGGAGCGTGTTCTGGATAGCAGGACCCGCCTTCCAGATTTCATCCAGGAAAACCACATCGGCAGTAGGCAGATACCCCTCCACCGCACGCTCGTAAGTATCCGAAGTCTTCAGTTTCTGAATGCTCACTGGACCGAAGATTTCATCGGGCGTAGAGAAGCGTGACATCAGATACTCAAAACTCCGAGCATCCCAGAACGCCGTCTTCAACTGTCTGGCCACCATACTCTTCGCCACACCCGGAGGTCCTAAAAGAATAACGCTCTCGCCTGCCAGAGCGGCAAGGAGCGAGAGCGAAATTTCAGTATTTTTTTCATAAATGCCCCGGTTCATCTCCTGGAGCAAAAGTTTGAATCTTTCCAGCATGTAATTACTTTACGTTGCCCACCTTAATCAAATACTCAGCAATCTGAACTGCATTCAGGGCAGCACCCTTACGAATCTGGTCGCCGGTCAACCACAATGTGTTACCATTGTCATCAGCCAAATCCTTGCGGATACGACCTACATATACATCGTCCTTACCGGCGCTCTCCAATGGCATTGGGTAAACGTAGTTCTGGGCATCATCCTTTACAGTTACGCCTGGAGCAGCCTCCAAAGCCTTGCGGATGTCCTCTACTGCCAATGGCTTCTCTGTCTCGAACCATACACTCTCTGAGTGAGAACGAAGTGAAGAAACGCGAACGCAGGTAGCACTGGTGCGAACATCAGAGTGCATGATCTTGCGGGTCTCGTTATACATCTTCATCTCCTCCTTGGTGTAATCGTTAGGAGTCATCTTGTCAATCTGTGGAATGACATTATATGCCAACTGATGAGGGAACTTATTGATATGCTCAGTCTTACCAGTCTCGATGATATCCTTATACTGCTTCTCAAGTTCAGCCATGGCAGCAGCACCAGCACCCGAAGCACTCTGATAAGAAGAGATATGAATCTTCTTGATATGGCTTAAGTCATCGATAGGCTTCAACACTACTACCATCATGATGGTGGTACAGTTAGGGTTGGCGATGATGTTGCGAGGGCGGTTCAAGGCATCCTCAGCATTTACCTCAGGCACAACCAGAGGCACGTCGTCGCACATACGGAATGCGCTAGAGTTATCAATCATCACGGCACCATACTTGGTGATAGTCTCGGCAAACTCCTCAGAAGTGCCGCCACCAGCAGATGTGAAAGCAATATCGACATCTTTAAAGTCATCGTTATGCTGCAAAAGTTTGACCTCATAGTCCTTTCCCTTGAAGTTGTATTTTCGTCCGGCAGAACGCTCAGAACCAAACAACACCAAATCATCCATAGGGAAATTTCTCTCAGCAAGGATACGCAGGAATTCCTGTCCTACAGCGCCACTTGCACCAACAATTGCTACTTTCATAATCGAATCTTTTAATTTATAAAGTTGTTATAAGTGAATCTTATGGAAAAGAAGGGATGCTCCTTTCCAGCCCAATGATTTCTCATCTTCCAGCCCGATGATCTTTCACCGTTTTGTCAGCCAAAAACCGCTTATCCTCTCAAATCCGCTGCAAAGTTAAGACTTTTTCTACAATATCAAGCATAAAATCCCAAAAATTATTGCTTTTTGCTGCAATTTTATCTTTTTTGCTTACTTTTCTGCAAGAATTTGCATAAAAACGGAGAAAAATAGTTGCAATTACGTTTGGTTGTTCAAAAGAAAACTTGTATCTTTGCCTGCAACTTATTGCTCCTGTCCTTAATAAGGAGACAAGGGTATGAACAGAAAAGACTATCAATGAAAATATGGAATGGCTTAAAATAACAACCAACAGCGAAATCATCCGGATTCCAACCGATGAGATCATTTTCATCAAAGGCGATGGAAACTACTCCGACATATTCCTTGCCAATGGCAAAAAAGAGAATGTGATCAGCCAGTTGCACGACCTGATGGACAAGTTGACCGCCCTCAACTACAGTCCGTTCTATCGGGTAGGCAAAAGTCTCATCATCAACCGCGACTATATCTTCAAGGTCAACCCAGGACTTCAGAGAATCATCCTCTCCAATAGCCGATTGGAAAAGGATATCCTCATCAAGGCATCCAAGGATGCACTTAAAAATCTGAAAGAGAAGTTGGAAACAGAAGAAGAATTAACTTTAGAAAAGGAAGGAGGTAACTCATGAACGACGATAAGATTTTCATCCAGGACTTCGAAGGCAACAGCAAGAAGGGACTCATTATTGTAGATGATGACTCGGATGTCATCATCGAGCAGGATGCGCCTGAATCTGCCCCAAAGGATTCTTCAGCCTCATCATCAGAAGAAACTCCCCATCCTCATCCCCATAAATGGAGATGGATAGCCCTCAGCATCTTCGCATCCGTGGTGTTCTGCTTTGCAGCATACGCTGGTTGGCGACTCTATAATTACTATTATAATATAGGTGTGCCTATCTCGGTAACGCCCGAAAAGAACATTCAGAAACTGGCTGCCCATAACAAAGGCGGCAAGCCTACCATCACGTTATCTTCCGATTCCATCCTGGGCGTAGCGCTCAACATGTATCGCCTGGAAAATCTGCAGGCCGAGATTTCCATGGTAGAACCTGATACCACCGACATGAGTGTATGGATGTACAGCCGGAGTGCCGATCACACCAGCACCAACGAATATCTGGGCAGTCTGGTAATGAACGGCAAGGAACTGGCATCGGATGTTTCCCGCCTGGGCTATTGTGCGATGGCGAATGGCAACATCGTGCTGGGAATTTCGAGAAGCGACAAGGTGAAGGATTACGTAGAGGAACGGGGCGGCAGTTTCTTCCGCCAGTTTATCCTGGTATCTGATGGAGTATTGCCAGCCAAGTTCCAGCTTCACGGCAAGGTGGAGCGCCGTGCCTTGGCAAGAACTTCCGACGACCACCTATATTATATAGAGACCCGTCATCCCGAAACCCTCTGGGATTTCGCCGATGCCCTGCGCGAATACGGTTTCGCCGATGCTATCTACATCACCGGTGGCAATTGCCACAGTTTCTATCGCACCCCCGACGGCAAACCGCATAATATAGGCGATGATACCCAGCATCCTCATAAGAAATATCAGAAAATCGTGCCTTGGATTATATTCAAGGCACGATAGAGTGCTGGAAAATTGAATTATCTCTCTTGATGAGTCATAATCATCCTCAAAGAGTTCTTGCAATCCTCGCACAACCCATGTTTCATGTAGAAGGTATTCTTGCCATGGGCATCCTGCATCAGGCACTTCGGGGCATCCTTCTTGCAATGCGGCAAGCCACGAGAATGCAGGAATTCATGGATTGTTACTTTCCATAAGTCATCCTTTCGTTTCAAGCGGAAGGTTGAAACCACACAGGCGTCACCTGGTCGGAAACTCAATCCCATGATTCCATAGTTGTATTGTCCATGAATAGAAGTAGAGATGTCTCGATGCGTCAAACCTATCGTTACGATTTCATCATTACCTCCATGCTCTTCATGCAACATTTTCAGGATCCCCCCAGCCCAATACCTGTTTCTTGGTTTGTAGAGACATGAGGCAGGTATTTCTTTCTTGTCTCCAACAAATACAGATGCCTCCACCCAAGCCTTTGGTACCTTATTGAAAATGAAACCCAACTGCTTCACGAGTTCTTCTCTCAACTGTTCAGCCTCCTGATGTGAGAAAATTCCCAAAGGCTTTAACTCTATGACATAACCCAATGGAGGATCAGCAGGGAGGCTGTCTCCCATTCCCTCATTGCCATGACTCTGATTTCCATTGGAACAACCTGCTAAAAACAGGATTGAGATTCCAGCTATAAACAATAATAACTTCTTCATCAATACTCTGTTAATTCTTATGTAATC
>NZ_QUCG01000024.1:0-48232 GCF_003473645.1 Prevotella sp. AM23-5
ATGTTCAAAGTAACGCCTGTGTTCAAAGTAGCAACGCCTCTTATCCGCCTCCACCTCCTATGCCGGGGAAGCTGCCGAAGCTGGTGGAACTGCTGATCTCGAAGACGCCGGAGATTTATCAGCCGGCTGTGGCGCACGCCATTTTTCCTCCGCTGGCTACCCATCTTTGGAATACCAGATTCAGATATATCGATAATGTGGAGCACGAAGCTACCCTTATGACCTGTCTCCTTGCAGGTACAGGCGCAGGTAAAAGTTGTGTGCAGATGCCGATTTCGATGATCATGGAGGATATCCGTAAGCGTGACCAGGAAAACCTGAAGCGTGAGAAGGAATGGAAAGAGGAGATGATGCGCAAGGGTGCCAACAAGGATAAGCGCAAAAGACCCGATAATCTCATTATACAAGAGATAGATGCGGATATGACCAACCCTGCCTTCGTGATGCGTACGGCAGAAGCCAAAGGCCACTTCCTCTATACTTCGCTCAACGAGATTGACCAGTTTGATGCCCTGAAAGGTATCGGCAACCAGCATTTCCGTATCATGTGCCTCGCCTTTGACCCTGGTAATCAATATGGACAAACACGAGTGGGAACCCAAAGTGTCACCGAGCGAGTAACCGTCCGTTTCAACTGGAATGCCTCTACCACCATCCAGAAGGGACAGCGTTATTTCTCCAAGGTGCTGACCGACGGTCCGCTGAGCCGAATCAACTTCTGCACCATTCCCCAAAGAGAAATCGGCGATAAGATTCCGGTGTATGGCACCTACGACGATCAGTTTCGCAAGGAGCTGAAGCCCTATATCGAGAACCTCTGTATGGCTACCGGTTTGATAGACTGTCCCGAGGCTTACCGCCTGGCTGAGATTCTGAGTGAGGAGAATGCGGACTTTTCGCAGGTTACCCAGAACAGAATCTACGAGAACTTCACGTTCCGTGCCAACGTGATAGCCTATCTCAAGGCGTGCGTGCTCTATGTTGCCAACGGCTGCAGATGGGAGCCGGAAATAGAGGATTTCATCCGCTGGAGTGAGCGTTACGACCTGTGGTGCAAGATGCGTTTCTTCGAGGAGGACATCCAGAAGGCGAACAATGTGGGCGAGCATTCCAACAAGCGTGGTCCTTCCAATCTTCTCCAGTCGTTGCCGGATACGTTTACCGAGCAGCAGGTGGTGGAGGCTCGTGCAGCCCTGGGACTCTCGGAAGAGGGTACGGCGCATCTGCTTTCTACCTGGGTGTATAGAAAATACGTGAAACGTGGCAGCGAGAACTATCACAGTAACAGTTATCACAGTTTTACGAAGCTGAAATACAGATGTGATGGGCAGGATTTGAGTCAGTAACCGCTGATACTTATGATTTATACATTATTTATTTTATTCATTCTTTAAATTCATAATTACTTATGGAAATAGTTTTAGAGCGTATAGCTAAGAAGAATACTTATACCATCGGCCGACTTTATCTGTTGACTGATGGTGATGTGAAGCGCAAGATCCTTTCCGGCAAGACTGCCGGTGACAAGCGCAGTTTCGTGCATAGTTTCGATATGGAGAAGTTGTCTAAGGACAGCTACTTCTGTGATACCCTGGAGCCAACGTGGCGCAATCTGAAGGGCGTTGAGCTGAAGCCGGAGGAGGAGAATGCCCGTTTCAGCCGAGAGAGCGGCAAGGTGGCGAGAAAGATTCCGGGCCACACTGCCATCCCCGAGGGCTCGTATCGTGTGCTCATCACCAAGTCGCGCCGATTCAAGAAGTGGCTGCCGTATGTGCAGGGTGTTCCCGGTTTCGAGGGCATCCGCATCCATGCCGGCAACTATCCCGACGATACCCAGGGTTGCATTCTGGTAGGCGAGAACCGCGTAAAGGGTATGGTGGTGAACTCCCGTATCTGGCTCCATCGTCTGATGAATCGCATCCAGGCAGCGGAGAATCAGGGGGAAGGTATCTGGATTACCGTCATCTAATGAAGGAATCGTTTCATAGATATTCCTGGATAGTTTCATAGATATTCCTGGGGATAGTTTCATTGGTAGCCGGGGATAGTTTCATTCCTATCCCCGAAATAGTTTCATTGGTAGCCCGGAAAAGTTTCATTGATATGGTAGTAATCGTATTTTTAAGTTCTTTTTCTTTAGATTTTGACCTTGAAAAAAGATGGGTTAAGTAGTAAAAATCGTTTAGGGGGGGGTAATTTTGGCTTGATATATGCTGAAAAAACAGATCTTACCCCCATATATGCTAAAAATTACCCCCTAGCATACGGTTTTTGTTGTACCTTTGCACCAGAAAAAATAAAACGGCGTTGTGAAACGCTTTCATCATCTTTTACTTATACAAGAATAACAATGGGGTTTCGATAGGGGTATCGAAATCCCATTGCTGTTTTTATGCCTTGTGTCTGAAAGCTTTTGCCCTTACAGGGCGTCTTGCTGACTGCCGTTATACCCAGGGCGATGCCCTGGGCTAGGAGCTTCTGCCCTTTCAGGGCGTGTGGGGCTCACTGCGAACCTTACACCTTATTATATATAGAAGAAGCTTGATATGTACAGAAGAAGCTTGATATGTACAGAAGAAGCTTGATATGTACAGAAGAGCTTGATTATATATAGGAGATGCTTGGGAAATGCAAAAAGCCATAAAAACGGATGGAAATAACAAAACACGACAAACTAAGTTAAATAATTATAAAAGATAGGGGCTGCGGTTCGTAACTTACACATAATCAAATAAAAATGTGTAATTTTGCAGTCCGATTATTTCGGGGATACACTTAGAGTCCCCTGGGTATGGTGTGTTAATAGCACATCCTGTGGCCGGGATTTGCGGTTAGTGAATCACCTATCCGAAATTAAGTGAGTAAGAAAAGATTAAAACGTTTTTTAGTAGTAAATTTAAATTTTAAAATGGACACATTAAGTTTCAAGACTATCTCTGTTAATAAGGAGACAGCTAAGAAAGAGTGGGTTGTAATCGATGCAACAGACCAGGTAGTAGGTCGCCTTTGCTCAAAGGTAGCTAAGTTGCTTCGTGGTAAGTACAAGCCAACTTTCACTCCACACGTAGATTGTGGTGACAACGTAATCATTATCAATGCCGCTAAGGCTGTTTTCTCTGGTAAGAAGGAGACAGATAAGGTTTACACACGTTACACTGGTTACCCTGGTGGTCAGCGCTTCAATACTCCAGCTGAGTTGCGCAAGCGTCCTGATGGAATGGACAAGATCCTCCGTCACGCAGTTAAGGGTATGTTGCCAAAGGGCCCTCTCGGTCGCTCTTTGATGGACAACCTCTTCATTTACGATGGCACAGAGCACAAGCATGAGGCTCAGCAGCCAAAGGCAATTGATATTAACCAGTATAAATAATTAAGGTAGAATGGAAGTAATTAATGCAATTGGTCGCCGTAAGAGCGCTGTAGCTCGCGTATACCTCTCAGAGGGTACAGGTAAGATCACAATCAACAAGAAAGATATTGAGACATATTTCCCATCAGCAATCCTTCGCTATGTAGTAAAGCAGCCATTGCAGTTGCTCGAGGCTGAGGGTAAGTATGATATTAAGGCAAACCTCGACGGTGGTGGTTTCACCGGTCAGAGCCAGGCTCTCCGCCTCGCTATCGCTCGCGCACTCGTTAAGATCGACGCTAACGATAAGAAGGCATTGAAGGATGCAGGCTTCATGACACGTGACTCACGTGCTGTAGAGCGTAAGAAGCCAGGTCAGCCAAAGGCTCGTCGTCGCTTCCAGTTCAGCAAGCGTTAATCTTATACATATATTTATATATATATTCAGATTATTATAGCTGAGCTAAAAAGTTTAGTATCTAAATCGGTGAGATTCCATTAATCGGGGACTACTCATCGACTGATTCTAGCTAGAATTCAAAAGAAAGTAAACAACATTTAAACAAGAAAAAGACAATGTCAAGAACAAATTTTGACCAGTTACTTCAGGCAGGTTGCCACTTCGGACACCTCCGTCGCAAGTGGAACCCAGCAATGGCTCCTTACATCTTCATGGAGCGTAACGGTATTCATATTATCGACCTCAACAAGACTGTTGCTAAGGTTGACGAGGCTGCTGAGGCCCTCAAGGAAATCGCCAAGACAGGTAAGAAGATCCTGTTTGTCGCTACTAAAAAACAAGCTAAGGATGCAGTTGCCGAGAAGGCAGCTTCTATCAATATGCCATACGTAAACGAGCGTTGGGCTGGTGGTATGCTTACCAACTTCCCTACAATCCGTAAGGCAGTTAAGAAAATGACAAACATCGACAAGCTGTTGAACGATGGTACATTCTCTAACCTCTCAAAGCGCGAGTTGCTGCAGATCAGCCGCCAGCGTGCTAAGTTGGAGAAGAACCTCGGTTCTATCGCTGACTTGACACGTCTCCCAAGCGCACTCTTCGTAGTTGACGTAATGAAGGAGCACATCGCTGTTAAGGAGGCTAACCGTCTTGGTATCCCTGTGTTCGGTATCGTTGATACCAACTCAGATCCAAAGAATATCGACTACGTTATCCCAGCTAACGATGACGCTAAGGACTCAGTAGAGGCTATCCTCTCTGCAGTTTGCGGTGCTATCGCTGAGGGTCTTGAGGAGCGTAAGGCTGAGAAGGCTGACGACAAGGCTGCAGAGCAGAAGGATCAGCCTAAGAAGAAGGCTGCCCGCAAGGACGAGGCTGAGTAATTAGGCAAACAAAAATATACTGGAGCCATTGATTCTGTTTTATGATTCGATGGCTTTAGTACTTTTAAACCAAAGATTATTATTAACTTTTAATATTAGAAAATATTATGGCTGTTTCAATTGAAGATATCAAGAAACTTCGCGCTATGACTGGTGCTGGTCTTGCTGACGTTAAGAAGGCACTCACAGAGGCTGAAGGTGATTTCGATAAGGCAAAGGAGTTGCTCCGTGAGCGTGGTCTCGCTATCGCTGCTAAGCGTTCTGACCGTGAGACTTCTAATGGTTGCGTTCTCGTTAAGAAGGTTAACGATTTCGCTGCTATCATCGCTCTGAAGTGTGAGACTGACTTCGTAGCTAACGGTGCTGACTTCATCAAGTTGACATCTGACATCCTCGATGCTGCTATCGCTGCTAAGGCTCAGACCCTCGACGAGGTGAAGGCTTTGAAGATCGGCGACTCTGATGCTCAGGCTGCTGTTACACAGCGTTCTGGTATCACCGGTGAGAAGATGGAGCTCGACGGCTACTGCGTTCTCGAGGGTGAGAACATCGAGGTTTACGACCACATGGGCAAGCACACTCTCTGTACTATGGTTCAGCTCAACGAGAACAACGAGGAGGCTGGTCACAAGGTAGCTATGCAGGTAGCTGCTATGCGCCCTGTAGCTCTCGACGAGTCTTCTGTTTCTGAGGAGACTAAGAAGACAGAGCTCGAGGTTGCTGTTGCCAAGACTAAGGAGGAGCTCGTAGAGAAGGCTGTTAACGCTGCTTTGAAGAAGGCTGGCATCAACCCAGCTCACGTTGACTCTGAGGATCACATCGAGAGCAACACCAAGAAGGGTTGGTTGACACCTGAGCAGGCTGAGGAGGCTCGCAACATCAAGAAGACTGTAGGTGAGGAGAAGGCTGCTTCTTTGAACCCAACTATGATCCAGAACATCGCTAACGGTCGTCTGGCTAAGTTCTTCAAGGAGAACTGCCTCGTTGACCAGGAGTTCCAGTTCGGTGATGGCGACAAGCAGACTGTTGCTCAGTACCTCGCTTCTCAGAGTAAGGATCTCAAGATCACTGCTTACAAGCGCTTCACACTCGTTGCTGAGTAATCATTTTGCTCATCGCAACCATTAATTTGACTTATAGTTAAATTAGAATATCCGGGAGTTATGGAGTTAAAGCTTAGCTTTGCTTCTAACTCCCATTTCTTTTTTATATATATTTTTGGGTTATGAAGATATTTGCTATCGGTATGAACTATACCGAACACAATAAATCGCTGCATGGTACGTTATCTAAACCAGAGCGTCCTGTTATTTTTACGAAGGCTGATTCTGCGCTGCTCAACAACGGCAAGCCTTTCTTCATCCCAGATCATCTGGGAAGAATAGAGTATGAGACCGAGCTGGTGGTGCGTATCTGCAAGTTGGGCAAGACCATTCCGCAGCGTTTCGCCCACCGCTATTATGATGCGGTGACCGTGGGCATCGACTTTACCGCCCGCGAGATGCAGAAGAAGCTGAGAGAGGCTGGACAGCCATGGGAGCTTGCCAAGGGATTCGACGGTTCTGCCGCTATCGGCAAATGGGTAGATATCCAGAAGTTCCGTGACATCCAGGCTATCCACTTCCATCTCAACATCAACGGCGAGAATGTGCAGGAAGGCTGTTCGAGCGATATGCTCTACAAGGTGGATGAAATCATCTCCTACATCAGCCAGTATTTTACGCTCAAGACAGGAGACCTGCTCTATACGGGTTGTCCTACAGGATGCGGTCCGGTGAAGATCGACGACCATCTGGAGGGCTATCTCGAAGATAGAAAGGTGCTCGACTTTATGTGCAAATAAAGAATAAAAGAATATATGAATAAGAGTAGAATATGGCAATACCTCTGTATCGTGGCAGTGCTGGTGCTGATGGCGCTGCCTGCTGCTGCACAGAGATTCTTCAACCTTACCTCGCAGGAGGTGAAGGTGGACTCCATATTGCCTCAATTCGTATATTCTTTGCCTTTGCAGGGTGATTATCAGGATTCTATCTATACGGTAACAGTGAAATATCCGGAGTATGTGGATATGCCTGCTACCGATATTTCTCATTACAACCTACTTTCGGGCGCTGCTCTCCCTGAGCAGGTGGTCATCTGCCAGCAGGTAACCGAATGCCGGAAGCAAGGCTTGCTGGTGATTTCCTTTTCTCCTCTGGTTTTCAGGGAGCACAGATATCAGGCGCTGGTGAGCTTCATGCTGGATATCCAGGCGAAGCCGCTGAAACGTTCACAGAGCCAGTTACATCTGCTGACACGTTCGCAGCAGGAAGCCCGACTGCAGACCCGCGGCGGGGAGGATTCTTCTCCCGCCTATGCCGACCATTCTGTGCTGGCAAGCGGAAAATGGGCAAAGATCAGGGTGAGCGAAACGGGTATTCATCAGTTGACTGCCGACGTGGTGCGCCGTGCCGGTTTTTCGGATATCAGCAAGGTGAAGATCTACGGTTATGGAGGAAATCTCCAGAACGAAGCGCTCTATGCCCAGGATATTCGGGAGACTGACGACCTGAAGGAGGTGCCGCAATATGTAGTGGATGGCAGACATTATTTCTATGCCTGCGGTGCGGTGAGCTGGAGCAGCCCTACGGCTACGGTGCGCACCCGCAATCCCTATTCTGACTATGGCTGTTATTTCATCACCCAGAGCGATGAGGCGCCGAGTCTCTGGGCTGATTCAGCCTCTTTCGTATCTTCCTGCCATCCGATGCCGGAAGATTATCATTCTCTTTATGAAGTAGATGGGTTCAGCTGGATGCAGGGTGGAAGGAATCTCTTCCATCCTACAGCCGTCAAGGTGGGCGATACCCAGAAGGTGGTCATCACCAATCCTACCGAATGCAGCCGGGGAAAACTGGTGGTGGCTGCTACCGCCGGTACCAACACCCAGGTGCAGATCAGGAAGAATCGGCAGGAACTGGGAACCCTGAATCTCCAATTGCCTACCAATACCAGCAGCAGTGCCTATACGGTAGGCGTGGAAAGGAGCGCCACCTATCCGCTTCAGGATTTCGGGGAGAAGGATACCATCGAGATACAGCCACTCAGCGGTGGACCGGTTCATCTGGATTATGTAGCCGTAACTTGGGAGCAGCCTGCGCCCTTTGCCGGTTTCGGAAGCCGGATTCCTGCAGCCGAGTATGTGTATGGCATCACACCGCAGGATCACCATGCCGACGGGGCTGCCGATATGGTAATCATCATCCCAACCTCGCAGAAACTGCTCAAGCAGGCACAGCGGCTCAAGGAATTTCACGAAACCCACGACGGGCTGCGGGTGAATATCGTGCCCGCCGACGAACTCTATAATGAATTCTCCAGCGGTACCCCCGATGCCAATGCCTACCGCCGCTATCTGCGGATGCTGAGCGACAGGGCGGCTACGGCTGCAGACATGCCTAAGTATCTCCTGCTCTTCGGCGACTGCGTATGGGACAACCGGATGCTCACGGCAGATTGCAGACTGCTGAATCCGGATGATTACCTGCTCTGTCATGAGAGCGATGACTCGTTCAGCAAGACCACCTGCTACGTGAGCGACAGCTGGCTGGGAATCATCGGCGAAGGAAAGGGTGCCGATCCGAAAACCGAACTGCAGGATGTGGCGGTAGGACGATTCCCGGTGACCACGGCGCAGGAAGCCAAGATACTGGTGGACAAGACCATCAGCTACAAGAAGAACGCCAATGCCGGAGCCTGGCAGAACACCCTGATGTTCATGGGCGATGACGGCAACGAGAATCTCCATATGGTGGATGCCAACGAGGTGGCAGACGATATCGCCTCGCTGTATCCGGGCTATCTCATCAGAAAGGTGATGTGGGATGCCTATACCCGACAGACCTCCTCAACGGGAAATACCTATCCCGAAGTCTCCAGTATCATCAGGCAGCAGCAGGCTAATGGTGCCCTGGTGATGGATTATGCCGGGCATGGAAGCGAGACCCAGATTTCGCATGAAAACGTGCTCAAGATCACGGATTTCGAATCGTTCAGAAACGAGAATCTGCCGCTGTGGGTGACGGCATCCTGCGACATCATGCCTTATGATGGTACGAAATCTACCATCGGCGAGGCTGCCCTGCTGAATGAAAAAGGTGGAGCTGTGGCATTCTACGGTACCACGCGTACCGTGTTTGCCCAGCAGAACAAGTATATGAACCGTGCCTTCCTGCGCAGGGTGCTGAGCCGGGAAGACGGCAAGCCGATTGCGATAGGCGAGGCACACCGGCTGGCGCAGAACGACGTGATGCTGGGCAATGTGATGGCGGGCGAGATAGACCGCTCGGAAAACCATCTGCAGTATGCCCTGCTCGGAGATCCCGCCCTCTCGCTCAACCTGCCGATGATGAAGGTAGTGGTGGATTCCATCAACGGCATCTCCTGCCAGCGCACCGATACGATTCCGCTGCTGAGAGCCGGAGATATAGCCAGGATTGCGGGACATGTGGAGACGGATGTGGATTTCCAGGGGGTAGTGACGGCTACGGTAAGGGATTCCAGGGAACTGGTTACCTGCAAGCTGAATGATGCCACAGCCGACGGAGCCTCCACAGCCTTCCAGTATTACGACCGCCAGAAGACACTCTATCAGGGTGCTGACAGCGTATCCGGCGGAAAGTTCGCCTTCAGCTTTGCCGTACCTAAGGATATCAATTATTCGGGTGATACCGGACTGATGAATCTCTATGCCGTCAGCAACGACAAGGCGCTGCGGGCGAATGGAGAAAGCGCACGGTTCAAGGTGGGCGGCAGCGTGGTGGCAGAAAATGACTCCATCGGTCCGTCGGTATTCTGCTATCTGAACTCGCCAACCTTCGTGGATGGCGGCAATGTGAATACCACCCCTTATTTCGTGGCAAGGATATCAGACAAGGACGGAATCAATGCCGCAGGAAGCGGACTCGGCCATGACCTGAAGCTGGTGATAGACGGAGATCAGTCGAAGACCTACAATCTCAACGGTTATTTCTCGTATGATTTCGGAACCTATACCAGCGGTTCCACCTGCTACAGTATTCCGGAACTTCCGCCAGGCAGGCATCAGCTTACCTTCACGGCATGGGATATCCAGAACAACAGTTCTACCACCACCCTCCACTTCAATGTGGTAAGCGGTCTGGCTCCATCGCTCTTCGATGTGGGCGTGACGGAGAATCCAGCCCGCAGCAGCACCACCTTCATCGTTTCTCACGACAGGACGGAGAGCCGGATGGATGTGGTGATCGAACTCTATGATACTTCGGGCAGACAGCTCTGGCGCCATGCCGAGAGCGGAGTGCCGGCTTCGGAGGTCTATACCGTGAAGTGGGATCTGTCGGTAGATGGCGGTCGCCCTCTGGGTACGGGCATCTATCTGTATCGGGTCAAGGTTTCATCGGATGGCAGCAGCTATGCCTCCAAGACCCGGAAACTGATCATTATAAAATAGAAAATATCATCATATAAAATCATGTAGTATGAATAGAATCGTCAAGATATTCGCAACCGGTTTCCTCTCGGTATGGGCGCTGACGGCATCGGCGCAGAACGGAGAGGGAGATACCAAGGAGAGTCTTTTCAATCCGGTAAACTATGCCGTCATCTCTCAGACCATAGCGCCCGATGCCCGCGGCGGCGGTCTGGGTGATGTGGGTGCGGCAACCGATCCGGATGTCAACTCGCAGTATTGGAATCCGGCAAAGTATCCTTTCAACATCTCCAGGGCGGGCGTGGCGCTGAACTTCACTCCATGGCTCCGCTCGCTGGTCAACGACATGAATCTCGCCTATCTCTCGGGCTATTACCGCATAGGCGATTACAGTGCCGTATCCGCTTCGCTCCGTTATTTCAATATGGGTGAGGTGTTTCTTTCTGAGCCGGGAAAAGATGACAATGCGATGACCATCAATCCCTATGAGATGTCGATCGATGTGGCTTACTCTCTGATGCTCAGCGAGAAATTCTCTCTGGCGGCAGCTATCCGCTGGATCTATTCCGACCTGCGCTTCGACTATCAGGAGGAAAATTCGCCAGCCTCGGCTTTTGCGGCGGATATCGCAGCCTATTATCAGAACTATGTCAACATCGGACCGCGTGAGTGCCAGTTGGGCGTAGGTCTGAACATTTCGAATATCGGCAGCAAGATTACCTTCAGCGGTCAGGAGTATGGCGAGTTCCTGCCTACCAATCTGCGTCTGGGTGCCTCGCTGATGATTCCTATCGACGAGTACAACCGCTTTACCATAGCCGCAGATGCCAACAAGTATCTCGTGCCGACGGTTCCAGCTCAGAAGGAGGGAGAGGACAACTCGGAGTATGAAGACCGTGTGCATCGCGAATACAACGATATTTCGGGCATCAGCGGCATCTTCAGGAGCTTCAGCGATGCCCCAGGTGGATTCAAGGAAGAGCTGGAGGAAATCAACTATGGCGTAGGTGCCGAGTATGTATATAATGACAAGTTTGCCCTGCGTGCCGGTTATCATCACGAGAGCCAGAGCAAGGGCAACCGCAAGTACTTCACGGTGGGAGCCGGTTTCAAGATGAATGTCTTCTCGCTCGATGCTTCCTATGTGGTAGCCACCGCCAAGAGCAATCCGCTCGACCAGACCCTGCGCTTTACGCTGGCATTCGATATGGACGGATTGAAAGACCTGTTCAAGCGATAGGCAGGACAGAATATAAACATATTAATAACTTTAATTATAAATATAAGATTATGAATATTCGTGTAGGATTCGGATACGATGTTCACAAGCTGGTAGAGAACCGGGACTTGTGGATGGGTGGTATCAAGATAGATTATGAGTTGGGTTTGCTCGGCCACAGTGACGCCGACGTGTTGATTCACGCCATTTGTGATGCCCTGCTGGGTGCAGCCAATATGCGTGATATCGGTTATCATTTCCCGGATACGGCAGCAGAGACCCTGAATGTGGATTCCAAGATTCTGCTCAAGAAGACGATGGACCTGATTGCCACCAAGGGATATACCCTGGGCAACATCGATGCAACGGTCTGTGCAGAGCGTCCGAAGCTCAATCCGCATGTTCCTGCCATGAAGGAATGCCTGGCAAAAGTGATGGGTGTAGAGGAAGACCAGATCTCCATCAAGGCTACAACCACAGAGAAGTTGGGCTTTACCGGAAGAATGGAAGGAATCTCAGCTTACGCTACAGTATTGATAGAAAAGGCTTAATGAGGGTTAAAAACTCGTTAGTTTTTGATGAAATTTCTAATAATTCGTTGATTTATATCAAAAAATCTCAAAAATAATACTTTTTTTGCCGAATTATTTGGAGATTCGTAGAAAAAGTACTATCTTTGCAGCGTCAAAAGGTTAATAGATTGTTTAGGTTAGTAGTAATAGATTTAGGTTTTTAGTTATTAGGTTTTAAGGTAGATTGTTTAACAGATAATTGAGAAGGTCGTGAGACTATTTTGATTAGAATTTTTAAGTTAAACATAGTGCATGCCACAGCTCGTTGAGAGTTGTGGCATGTTTTATTATATCCATTCTCATCATTTCAGAAAAAACATTCTCTTTATCTCAGAAAAGTCTCCTTTTTTCTTCGCTAACTCAAATTTTTACATTATCTTTGCAAGCAGAATTAAAAGGATAATCATGAGAGTACTCATAGTAAATACAAGTGAGAAGGCGGGTGGAGCTGCCGTAGCTGCCAACCGCCTGATGGATGCCCTTAACAACAATGGTGTTAAGGCTAAGATGCTGGTGCGCGATAAGGTGACCGATGATATTACCGTGGTGGGGTTGCCACGCTCGCTCAGGATGCAGTGGAATTTTCTGTGGGAGCGCTGGTGCATCTTCTGCCGCCTTCATTTTTCCAAGAAGAATCTCTTTGCACTTGATATCGCCAATGCGGGATACGACATCACTTCCCTGCCAGAGTTCAAGGAGGCTGACATCATCCATCTGCACTGGGTCAATCAGGGCATGCTTTCGCTGAAGACCATCCGGAAGATCATCAGCAGCGGAAAACCGGTGGTATGGACCATGCACGACATCTGGCCGGCTTCATCCATCTGTCATCTTACCCTGGGTTGCCATCATTACAACAATGGCTGCGGCAACTGCAAGTATCTGCCGGGAAACGGGGGAAAGAACGATCTGTCGGCTAAGATATGGAAGAAGAAGCAGAAGGTGTATAATAGCGGGGCTCTTTCCTTTGTTACCTGCAGCAGATGGCTGGCGGGTGAAGCACGGCTGAGCGGACTCCTGGCGGGTCATCGCATCGAGACGATTCCCAATCCAATAGATACCCATGTATATTGTCCGCAGGATAAGCTGGAATCCCGTCTGCGCACGCAGCTGCCGAAGGACAAGCGCATCATCCTCTTCATCGCCCAGAGAGCCACCAATCCCTATAAGGGCATGGATTATCTGATAGAGGCGTGCCGGCTGATGGCTGAGCAGCATCCCGAGATGAGGGAGAACACCTGCGTGGCAATACTGGGTGGACACAGCGAGGAGTTCGAAGGCAAGCTTTCGTTCCCGATCGTTTCGCTCGGTTATGTGAGTGATGACAAGCGCATCGCAGATATCTACAATGCTGCCGATGTCTTCGTGCTCCCTTCCCTGTCGGAGAATCTGCCGAATACCATCATGGAGGCGATGGCTTGCGGCGTGCCGAGCGTAGGATTCAAGGTGGGCGGCATACCGGAGATGATCGATCATCAGAAGAACGGATATGTGGCAAACTACCGCGATGCCAAGGATCTGGCGGCTGGAATCCACTGGGTGCTGGAAGAAGCCGATGAGGAGAATCTGAAGAAGGCGTGCCTGCAGAAGGTGATGCATAACTATTCGCAGCATGCGGTGGCGCTGAAATATGTTGAGGTGTATAATCAGGCGATGGCCTTTAAAAACTACCGGATATGATTAAGTTTACCGTCGTAACCTGTACCTACAATGCTGAGCGTGTGTTGCAGCGTACATTGGATAGTGTCAATAAGCAGACTTACTGCAACATCGAGCACCTGATCATAGATGGTGTTTCGAAGGACAAGACCCTGGCAATGGTTCGGGCATACCAGAACAGGGCAAAGGCTGGAGAGAATGCCCACGAAATCGTGGTCTATTCGGAACCAGACAAGGGACTCTATGACGCCATGAACAAGGGCATCGACCGTGCTACGGGTGACTATCTCGTGTTTCTGAATGCGGGAGATGTCTTTCCTTCCGACGATACCCTGGAGTATGTGGAGGGATGCGTAGGCGAGGGCGAGAACCTGCCGGGCGTGCTTTATGGAGATACCGATATCGTGAATGACGAAGGAAGATTCCTGCGCCATCGCCGTCTTTCGCCTCCCGAGAAGCTGAACTGGCGCTCGTTCAAGTGGGGGATGCTCGTCTGTCATCAGTCGTTTTATGCCCGTACGGATATCGCCCGCCAAATCCATTATAATCTTCACTATCGCCTTTCGGCAGATGTGGATTGGTGCATCCGCATCATGAAGGCGGCTCAGCAGCGCCATCTTCCGTTGCGCAATGTGCATGCAGTCATCACCAACTATCTGGATGGCGGCATGTCGGTGCAGAACCACAAGGCTTCGCTCAAGGAGCGTTTTGAGGTGATGCGCAGCAACTATGGCATTGTCACCACGGTTCTGGTGCATACCTGGTTTGTGGTGAGGAGTCTCTTCAAGCGCTAGTTCGCATGGTTTTAGCAAGAAAAAATAAATTTAAATGGCAGAAACATTAAAGGAAAAAACAGCAAAGGGTCTCTTCTGGGGAGCCATGAACAATGGGGCGATGCAGGTTATCGGACTGGTATTCGGCATCGTCCTGGGCAGACTGTTGTCGCCAAGCGATTATGGTATGATCGCTATGATTACTGTTTTTTCTCTGATAGCCAATGCCTTGCAGAATTCGGGCTTCATCACGGCTATCACGAATATCAAGGAACCTACAGATAATGACTATAACTCCGTATTCTGGTTTAATATCTCTGTAGGTGGTTTTCTATACCTGGTACTTTTTCTCTGTGCCCCTCTGATAGCGGGCTATTATCATACTCCGGCACTGGTTCCTCTTTGCCGGTATGCATTCCTGTCGCTGTTATTCTCCAGCCTCTGTACGGCTCAGTCGGCTTATCTCTTCAAGCACATGATGGTGAAGCAGAGGGCGCAGTCGGGCATCATCGCCACGCTCTTTTCGAGTGTGGTAGGAGTGATCATGGCGTTTTGCGACATGTCTTATTGGGCTTTGGCTACCCAGACCATCGTTTACAGCATCGTGAATACGGCGCTGTTCTGGCATTATTCTCCGTGGCGCCCGAGTCTGCGGTTCGATTTCGAACCTATCCGCAGGATGTTCAAGTTCAGCTGCAAACTGCTGGCTTCCACCATCACCACGCATATCAACAACAATGTGCTGAATATCCTGCTGGGTCATTACTTCACGGCGCATGATACGGGTAATTACAACCAGGCTTCGCAGTGGAACTTCAAGGCTTACAGCGTGATACAGGGAATGGTGGATTCGGTGGCTCAGCCAGTGCTGGTAGATCTTCGTGAGCAGCCTGGACGCCAGTTGGAAGCCTTGCGCAAGCTGATCCGCTTCACGGCATTCATCACCTTCCCGCTGATGCTGGGATTTGGAATGGTGGCTAGGGAGTTCATCGTCCTGGCTATCACCGAAAAATGGCTGGCGAGTGCCTTCCTGCTGCAGATTCTCTGCGTGAGTGGTGCCATCATTCCGATGAGTCAGCTCATGTCGAGTCTGGTGGTGAGCAACGGTAAGTCGGGTACTTATTTTGGGGTGACCTTTGCCCTGGGTGTGGTTCAGATTCTGACGATGATTCTGATATGGCATTGGGGCATCCGCACGATGGTCATTGCCTACGTGCTGCTGAACATCATCTGGCTGTTCGTATGGCAGTATTTCTCCCGTTGCCTGATAGGCTATCGGGTATGGATGTTCCTGAAGGATATCCTGCCGTTTGCGCTGGCAGCCCTGTCGGTGATGACGGCTACCTATTTTGCCACGCAGTCTATCCACAATCTGTGGCTGCTCCTGCTTTGCCGCATTCTGATGGCTGTGGTGCTGTACTATCTGGTGATGCGTATTGCCGGTGCCGCCATTCTGAAGGAGTGTATGGGTTTCGTGAAGAAGAAAATGGGAAAGAAGTAACCTTGATGGGTTCATATGAATAAATCAGAATAAAGGATGAATACAGATAAGACAGTTTCAATCATTATGGGCACCTACAATGGTGCCGAATATATCAGGGAGCAGTTGGATTCTATACTCTCGCAGACCTATCCCCTGAAGGAGATCATCATCCAGGATGATGGTTCTACGGATGATACGGTGGCGATTTGCACAGCCTATGCCGAGAAGTATCCTATCATACATTTCTCGCGCAATGCCAGCAATCTGGGATTCAATCAGAACTTCAAGTCGGCTGCGATGAAGGCAACGGGCGATTTTGTGGCTTTCAGCGATCAGGATGATGTCTGGTTTCCTACCAAGATAGAGAAGCAGGTGGCTGCCATCGGCAATCATGACATCTGTTTTTCTACCCATCTGCGTGGTGCCGACAGGGAGCATACGCATCTTGTGAATCCTCAGTACAGCCTGGAGGCGCTGCTCTTCTGCGGATTTGCCGGACATACCATGCTGCTCCGCCGGGAGTTTATCCAGACAAGTGAATACTGGCTGCCGAATATCATGTACGATTGGAGTCTTGCCATCTGCGCCCAGTTGCACGGCGGTATCGTGATGGTAGATGAACCGCTGAACTGGCATCGCACGAATCTGGCTTCAGCCTGTCATGAGGAACTGAAGCAGGCAGGCAAGAAGGTAGATGCCCGCCCTACCTATCAGCCTTACCTCTATGGTATCGCCAATTATCGCAGATTGCAGCAGCAGCCCAACTGGCAGATGCTCTATACCTATATATATGAGCATACCCGGGAGTCGAAGTTTGCGCTGGCACATCGCATGAGCTATTATATGCTGCATCACAATCTGCTGGCACTCTTCAGCCTCTGCTTCCTCTGTCTGAAGCATGGTGACAAGATATACTACAGCAAGCATCAGCGGGGCTTGATGGCAAAGATACGTGCCTTCTGCTATCCGTTGATCTTCTCATATAATAACATTCAATATAATAGACAATCTTAAAATACGAACTTTATGAATATTGCATTATTGACTGCAGGCGGTGTTGGTAACCGTATGGGACAGGATATCCCAAAGCAATTTATGACGATTGATAACATACCTGTTATCATCTATACCATGCAGGCTTTCCAGAGCCATCCTCAGATAGACGCCATCTGCGTGGTGTGCCTCAAGGGATGGGAAGTGGTACTGCAGGCGTATGCCAACCAGTTTAACATCACCAAGTTGAAGTGGATCTTCGAGGGTGGTGACAGCAATCAGCACTCCATCCGCAATGGCTTGTGGGGCTTGCGCGATGCCGGATGTGCAGAGGATGATATCATATTGGTACACGATGGTGTGCGCCCGCTGGTGGCAGAGCGAATCATTACCGAGAATATCGAGAAGTGCAGAAAGTATGGTTATGCCATTACGGGTATGATCTGCAAGGAGGCTATCATGCAGAAGGTGGATGACTGTGTGAAGAATATCGACATCCCACGCGAGCGGCTGGTTCGCACCCAGACTCCCCATACCTATCCTCTCGGCACTTTGCTGAAGGCGCACGCCGAGGCTGATGACAAGGGTATTGACGGCACGGTGGCATCCTGTACCTTGATGGCTGAACTGGGAGTGGATAACCAGCACCTGGTGATGGGATCTGAGAAAAACGGATTGAAGCTTACCCAGACGGAGGATGTGGAGCTGTTTAAGGCATTGAAGCATACCACCAAGGATGAGTGGCTGAAATAGATAATAGGCTCTGCCGATATAAGTTGAAATAGATAATAGAAGGAAATAGATAGTAGGATGAAACAGACAAATCTATATAATGAAGATGTAAAGGCGGCTTTGGCTGCGTTTGAGCTGCCATGGCAGCAGCTTTCGGGCAAGAATATCCTGGTGCTGGGCGCTACTGGATTGATTGGTGGCTGTCTGGTTGATATGCTGATGCAGCATGAGGGACTGGATTATCAGGTTTATGCTGCGGGTCGTAACGAAGAGCGGGCTAACAGGCGCTTTTCGGCGTATCTTGATTCCGGACATTATCATTTTCTTCCTTTTGATGTTACGGCTCCCTTGTCGGTGGATATCTCTTTCGATTATATCGTGGATGCTGCTGGCGGTGCCTGTCCACAGCTTTATAGCGAGGATCCTGTAGGAGTGATGAAGTCTAATATCTTTGGCGTGGATAATCTGCTGCGCTTTGGACTGCAGCACGGCTTGAAGAAATTGGTCTATGTATCTTCCGGAGAAGTCTATGGCGAGGGCGACGGTCGTGTCTTTGAAGAAAGCTATAGCGGGTATATCGATCCTACTACGGTGAGGGCGTGCTATCCTTCGGCAAAACGTGCTTCCGAGACGCTTTGTATCTGCTATGCTCATCAGTATGGCATTGAGGTGTCCATCGCCCGTCCGAGTCATATCTACGGTCCGTTCTTTACAGAGAATGATAATCGTGTCTATGCCCAGTTTATCCGCAATGTATTGCGTGGCGAGGATATCGTACTGAAGAGTAAGGGGAAGGCGTTCCGTTCGTGGACTTATGTGGTGGATTGTGCGATGGCGCTGCTTTGTATCCTGCTGAAGGGCGGGAACGGAGAGGCATATAATATAGCCAATGAGGAGTCGAATGTAAGCATCAGAACCTTGGCAGAAACTGTTGCTGATCTGGCTGGCAGAAAGGTGGTCTTTGATATTCCCGATGATGCCAGTCATGGCAATACCACTCCTATTACCAAGGCTGTTTTTGCTACGGATAAGTTGGAAGCTCTGGGCTGGAAGCCGATTACATTATTAAAGGATGGTCTGGCTCATACCATCCAGGCTTTGCAGTAAATGATAGATTGAGTTTTTGTATGTGGTTTAAGAACGGGCTGAGGTCCAGAGAACCAGAAGCAATACGCCCTGAAAGGCTACAAAGAACCAGAAGCAACACGCCCTGAAAGGGCAGAAGCTCCTAGCCCAGGGCATCGCCCTGGGGATAATAGTAGTCAACAAGACGCCCTGTAAGGGGAAAAGCTTTTTATATTACTTTGTATTTTAAAGCTTTTTCCCTTACAGGGCGGCAGGCTAGCGTCAATAAATCCCCAGGGCGATGCCCTGGGCTAGGAGCTTCTGCCCTTTCAGGGCGTGCTGCTTTTTGTGTAGTTTTTTAACAACAAGACATACGTCTTAACTCCTTTTCCTTAGTTCCGGCAGGATGAATATCGAATGGAACTCTCGCTTTTCTACTGGTGGAATCTTCATATAATCACCATAGAGGTCGGTGAGGTAGGAATCGGGATTGCATGGTGCAGGGAATTCCTTGCCCTCAAACTTGATGGTACCCAATGGCTTGACTGCCTTCTTGTCGAATGAGATGCCTCGGCCATTCAGGAAAGGAACATCAGAATAACGGGTCTTCTTTCCGAACAAGCCTACTACCTTCCATAATGCACTGCACAGACAATACTTGCCTCCGAAATAGAAGAACTCAGCAAAGGAACGCAGAGAGTAAGTGTGTCGGTGGTTCAGGATAGAATAACTCTTGGAGATACCCTTTGTCAAGGTCTTGATCCACGAACGGGGAATGTCTGGATAATCCACAAAAGGGAAGATATCCACAAAGATTCCCTTTATATAAGGCTGGCAGAAATCGTCGCCCTGTTCGATATAGAGAGAGTTGCAGTCGCGGATCTTCGTGATAGGCTCCTTGCTTCCCGGATCCGATTTGGGGGTCTGCAGATAGAGCCAGTCGGGCAGTTCCTTGGGGGCAATCTCCTCGAATCGTTTTTCATCTTCCAGCGACATACCGATATCGATATCGTCATCCCAAGGTATGAAACCGCCATGGCGTACGGCTCCGAGCAGGGTACCGCCATCCAGCCAGTATTCTATCTTGTGGCGCTTGCAGATTTTGTCTATTTCTTCCAGAATAGCCAGCTGCTTGAGTTGGCATGCCCGCAGATTCTGCTGGCTATATTCTTTGATTTCTTTGTAAAAGTCCATATTCTTTATATTTTTATCGGGAAGACCCGTATGAGATCTCTCCCCGGATTATAAGAAATGCGTAATGATTAATGTGGCATTGTATGCCCAGAAGTAGATGGCGAGGAAGAGAGTGACTCCTCTCATCGCATTAGCCAGTTTGGGTTGAGCCTCTCTGAATGCATAACCCATGGTGAATGGGATGACGAACATCCAGTGGGCTGCCATGATATATACCTCGTTGAGTCCGAAACCGAGCACCAGGTGAAGGAAGGCATCGAATGCCGCACAGCTCAGGCACATCCACATCAGACGGGAGTGTCTGCTGTAGAAAACACCGGCTGCAAAGAGCAGGAAAACGAATGTTTCGAAGAGGTAGCTGATGGCCCAATCGTATCGGATAAAGGTTGGGCGCGATACGCTCAGGTCTTTGAGCAGTTCCTTCTGATGCAGCTGGATGCCTTCTCCAAAGAGGTTTTCCACGATGGATTCCATTCGTGGGGTAGAAACATCGGTCCATTTCAGGAATGGCATATCGGATACCGATTTGCCTCGATGAGCATCCATCCACGCATCGTGAACGGCATTCTTCTGGGCAATATCGGGTCTTTTCGGCATCAGCTTTCTTTCTATCTCCTTGCCTTTTTCCTGCTGAGGCTTGACGATGTATTCGTTCTGATAGTAAAAGCTGCCGCCCATGATGAGGAGCGGGAGGATGAAGACGATGGCAAAGAATCGGGGGGAGAATACCTTTCTGCCATTACTGAAAAGCGACATGATGCCGGTCTTTACGCCATTGCTCAGCGATACTCCTGCCGTGGTAAGGAACAGCAGACTAGCCTGCCATGCCTTGAGCTGTTTGCCCTGCGCCATACAGGTTCCCACCATATAGATGCTGACCAGCAGACAGAGCATGGAAAAGCAGAAATGATCGGGTACCATCGTGGTGAGCATGATGGAGGCAAAGGAGAAAAAGAATGCCGTGAGAATGTAGGCATCCAACCGGCATAGCTGGATGAGCTCCCGGCAGATGCGGAAGAAGAATACGGCAGAGAAAGTGGCGCTGATGACGAGCATCACTGCCATGATGAAGGTGGCACAGTTGTGATGAGTCCAGCCCATCAGCCAGTCGTTGAGACAGGCTCCGGGATAGAGTAGGGCGCCAAAGAGTGGATGGCGTGACAACTCAAAGTATATCTTTTCGTTGGAAAGAAAGATATACGAGTAGGCATCGAAACCGGATACCGTGAAATGCTTGTAGAAAATACTCCAAAATCCCAGTTTGCCAGCCTTGAAAAAGCTTGTAGGATAGGAATGGATCAGCACGGCATTCAAGCTGGCGAATACCAGCATCGAAACAAGTGCAAGAATCCTTTCTTCTTTCTTGATTTTAAAAATATTCTTCATCGTTTTATTCTTATTTGGCTGCAAAGTTAGTGTAAAAAATTGATTGTGGGAAGAAAAATGAGGAAATATTTCATTCCTGCTGTTTTTTTGGGGCGGTTTATTTGGCATTGTCTGCTTTTTAGGTTATCTTTGTCTCCCAAAAAACGGATGATGACAGATTCCGACAATTGTGTATAGTTAACGAATATCATAGATATGAAACAGCCAGCTAAGATTGATGTCGCCGTATTGATGCTTTTCTTCAATCGTCCCGACAATTTTCAGAAAGTGTTTGACGAGGTGAAGAAGGCTCGTCCTGCCCAGTTGTTCCTCTATCAGGATGGAGCAAGAGGTGAGCGGGATGTGCCGGGTATCGAGGCATGCCGGCAGATAGCATCAGATGAGAATATTGATTGGGAGTGTGAGGTGCACAGATCTTATCAGACCAAGAACCAGGGATGCGATCCATCTGAGTATCTCTCACAGAAATGGGCTTTCTCGATTGTGGATAAGTGTATCGTGCTGGAAGATGACGATGTGCCTTCGCAATCTTTCTTTCCTTTCTGCAAGGAGATGCTCGACCGCTACGAGCACGATGAGCGTATTGCCATGATTGCCGGATTCAATGAAGATGAGGTGACACCCGACTGCGAGGACAGCTATTTCTTTACTTCTGTCTTCTCTATCTGGGGATGGGCTTCGTGGCGCCGTGTGGTGGACAAATGGGAGGGTGACTATGCCTTTCTGCGCGATAAGCAGGCGATGCGACAGTTGGAATCGGTGGTTCGCCAGCGTGGGCTCCGTAAGGACTTCATCCCGATGTGCAGGGATCATGCCCATAGTGGAAAGGAGTTTTATGAAAGCATCTTCTGGGCTTCGATGCTGCTGAATTCCAGCCTTGCCATCATGCCATGCAGGAATCTGATCAATAATCTGGGTCTCTCTGATGACTCTACCCATTTCTCGGGCAGCATGAAGACGACTCCGAAGGCTTATCGCAGAATCTTCACCATGAAGCGCCATGAACTGGAGTTTCCGCTAAAACATCCTAAATATGTAGTGGAAAACGTAGATTTCAAGGAGCGGGTGTACAGAATCAATGCCTGGGGCCACCCATTCATCAAGATGTCGCGCTCCCTGGAAGAACTCTTTTTGAATCTGAGATATGGTAATTTCTCCAGTATCTTCAAGGCGATGGCTCGCAGATGGCGCAAGACGATAGGAAGAGATAAGCACGCTTAATCTCAGACTTAGCAGAGAATAAGCGTGCTTGTTTTTCTACTTAGCAGAAATATCCGATAATCAGAATACCATTGTATATCAGCAGTGCCAGACCCAGGACGAGCAATACGCCTTTCAGGCAGCGGCTGTAGAGCTGCTGTCGGAGTTGCAGCTCTTGGTTTGGCAGCTGTCGTTTTTGCTTCAGAAGGAAACCGATGGCTATCGGAATGGCGTATATCCAGTGCCCCGACATGATATATACCTCGTTGAGACCGAAGCCGAGTCCGATATGCAGCATCATATCTAGACCGAAATACGACATCACCAGCCAGAGATACTTGCTCTTTCTGCCCGCCCAGATGCCGGCAACAAACAGCAGCATGATGACTGCCTCTACCACATAATTGATGGCGTATCGGTATTTCACGAACATCGGGCGATGACGCAATTCATCTTCCAGCACATAATCCTGATGCAGCTGGATAGATTCGCCCATCAGATTTTCTATGATCGACTGTGTGCGGGAGCTTGTAGCATCCGTCCAGTTCATGAATTCACCTTTCATGATAGGGGCACCTTGCTTAGGACCCCTTTTCTTTTTGGCTTCTTTCTTAGCCAGTTCCTTTGCCTTCCGGATGCTGTCGTTCTTGGCTTTCTGGGCTATCTCCTGAGCAGAGATAATCTTCAAGCCTCTTTTGATAGAGTCGTTTGTCAGCGAATCACGGGTATGCTTGATCTGTGCCATACGCTCCTGTCTGGCTTTCTTCTCAGCCGCTTTCTTGGCTTTCAGTTCCTTGCGTGCCATCTCGTTAGGCCATACGAAGACGCGGTATTCCCATCTGCAGAATCCCCACAGCAGGGCTGCTGGCAGAATGACTGCCAGGAGAAGATGCTTAGGGCGGAAGAATCCCTTTCCGTTTACGAAGAATGCAGAAAAGAAAATCTTCAATCCGTTATTGAGCGATGTGCCGGCTGTAAGGATGAAATATACCACGCTCTGCCATATCTTGAGCGGATGGTGATGTTTCATTCTGAGACCGGATACGTAGAGTGCCAGGATGAGCAGCATCATGGAGATGACGAAATGGTCGGGTACGATGCAGGTGACCATCACATATCCGAAGGAGAAGAACAGCAGGGTAAGGATATGAGATGCCGTTTTGTCGAGATCCATTACCTCCCGGAAGATTCTCTTCAGGAAGAGGGTGGCATAGAATCCGCAGAATATCTGGATGACTACCGCGATGAAAAGGGCGCAGTTGTAGCCTGTGAGTTTCATTAGACCCACATTGATGAGGTAAGGAATATACATATAGAAGGCGAGCAGCGGATGGCGATATACATTGTATGCTGCATTCCAGTCGCTCAATACCCAGTAGGTAAGCGGGTCGAAGCCTGATACGCAGAAGTGGCGGATGAAATTCTTGTAATAATCATCCGTGATGAGGGTGAAATGACTGGCATAGCGGGCTATCACTACACCATTCAGAACGGCAAGTGCCAGAAAAATGCCCAGGGCGAGCCATCTTTCTTCTTTCTTGATCGTGAAAATATCGAATATCTTTTTCATATCTTTCTATTTCTTTCTCTTTCAAGTTTTGAGAGGAATCTTCTCTTAGTCTTTCTCTTAGTCTTTCTCTTTCGGGTTTCCGAAGATTCTTTTATTTCTTCAGGAAGAATCTTACTAATAGGAAATTAACGGGGATACAGATACAGAGGGTAGGAATCATCGCCCACTGTTTGGCGAGCCCCAGACCAACGAAGAGGTTGAGGCAGACGGTTTGCATCGTATAGTTTACCACATGTGAGAGGGTGAAGCCGGCACCTCGCTTGGCGTTTGCCTTCACCTTGAAGGTGTATCGGGTGCTGGCGATGAAATTGAAGATGAAGCTCACGATGTAGGCGATGGTGTTGGCTGTGGTAGCCAGACTGTGATCACCCATTTGTGGAATGAAATGGTTCAGCACCGGCATCATAGCCAGATAGATGACATATTGCAGCACCGTAGCCAGTCCGCCTACGATTCCGAATCTGATGACTTCGCCCAGTTTTTCCCGTCTGGCATCATCCATATTATTAATCTTGTTCTTGATATTCATTGTTTTATCTTTTACGGCGTGCAAAAATACGCCTTTTTCCTGTTTCTAGCAAATATTCTTTCTACAAAATATTAATCTGCCTGGATTTATCTTAATAGTTTCCCTTTTCCAAAGAGATAAGCCAGTTTGGTCTTCTCCATCATCTTGGCAATGAGCAGGCTGCCTGTAATGGCAAGGATGATGGTGACGACAGCAAACGAGATCTCGCTCGGATCCCAGGAAAAGAGTGGATGATAGAACTTCGCAGCCATCGTAAAGATGGGGTGGAAGAGATAGATAGGCAGCGTGTTGCGCCCTATATATAATAAGGTGTTGTCTATCTTTTGAATGTAGATTTTGCCTTGAATGCGAGTGATGAGGCTATGTATCCACATCAATGACGAAATGCAGCACCAGCAGGAGAAGATTACAGCCAGGCATCCCCAGTCGTACCATTCCTCTAAGCCCAGCAAGCTGAGCCAGAGCAGTAAGGCTGCAGGGGAAGGATGGAATATCTTGCCAAACTCTATGTGGCATTGGCGAATTGCTGTACCGATGAAATAATAGGCTGCGGCACTGGGCGAAAGAGTGGGTGTCTTGGATGCCAGCAAGAGTAAGGTGGCGAAGATGAAGAGGCTTGTAGTGGTACTCATCGTCGTTTTTCCTTGTTTGAGGCTTTCCCAAGTAGCCCCCTTGAAACTGATATAATAAAGAATGCCACAGATAATCATCGTCTGGATAAACCAATAAGGACCTATAGATGTGACAAATATCTTCTCGCAAATCTGTGAGAAGGATAATTCCGTGATGCCATCTCTTACGGGCATGAAATAGGAAAGTACAGAGAAACCGGATACCATGATAACGTAGGGTAGGGCGAGACACATCAGGTATATTCCCATTTGCTTGGGACTTTTCTCGATATTGACAAGATAACCCGTGATGATGAGAAAGGTAGGCATCATAAACGAGAGAATGCCTGTCTTCAGATGTGGATATGCATTGCCGAAGTTCACAATATGAATCAATATCATGAGAATGATGAGGATGGCTCGTATCAAGTCGAGGTCTGTATTTCTTTTCATGTTATTTTCTGTAAAATGGAAATTTATTATTCTCGGAATGGTTTGAAGTGTCCCTTGTCGGCGAAGGCAAGCATCTCTTTGTCTCCACGGCTATCTCCAAAGGCTTCTATCTCGTATTCTGAACGTTCGAAAGATTTTAGTACCTCTGCGATGCGGTGCACCTTCTCCTTACCGTAGCAATTGTTTGACTTGAATCGGCCCGTCAGCTTGCCGTCTTCTACTTCTATCTGGGTGCCGAGTACCTGAACACCTTTCAGGTTGCGGATATCAAAGAAAGGGCGAACCCAGTTGTCAATGCTGGCGCTTACGATGAAGACCTGAGCTCCAGCTACCAATGCTTCATGTACCAGGGTGATGCCCTTAGGACGGAGCAGATGCTGGTTTTCTTCTGCAAACCCATGGCAGAGAGCATCAAATTTTTCGATGCGCATGCCGGCAAAGAGGTGGGCGAAGATCTGCTGCTTCGCCTTCCAGTTGGGATAAAGATGCAGTTTCATCAATACCAGCAGTGGGCTGTACATCAGGAAAACCATCAGGAAGCGGCCTCTGCCTTTGGCATACTTGATGAATTCGAGCAGGGTATCACTCGTTGTCAGTGTTCCGTCGAAATCGAAACAGTATAATTTCTTCTTCATTTCTTGTTCTTCTTTTGGATTAACTCTTTCTTATACGATATAGATAAGGATGAGGAAGGAGAGCAGCCAGGCAAGAACGATAAACTGCGTGATTCTGTCGCGCAGGATAATTTTCGTAGGGTCGCCGCTCTGCTGGTCAACCACTGCAATCTGGATGTATCTCAGCAAACCTACCAATACAAATACGCTGGTAAGATAGAGGTATTCGGTATGGAAATTCTCTATTACTTCAGGGCTCACCGTGTACATGATGTAGCAAACCAGGGTAACTGATGCCGTAATGGTGATAGCCTGATTGATGAAGGTGAGGTTGTATCGGCTCGTATTCTTGCGTGGCGCCTCGCCCGTCTTTTCCATTCGCAGCACGTCATCGCGGCGCTTGGCAAAACTCATGAAGAGGGTGATGAGGAAGGTCATCAGCACAATCCATTTACTGAGCATGATGTGCGTAGCGACGCCACCTGCCAGCAAGCGGAGCACAAATCCGAATGCCACGATGCACACATCGATGATGGCATACTGCTTGAGCTTGGCGCAATAGCAGAGGTTCATGACCCAATAGAAGGCGATGATTCCCATCGTCTCCCACGAATCGAGCAGGCAGCATACCCCCATTGAGAGGATGAGCATCAGAAACATCAAAGCGTAAGCCTGCCTGATGCTTACGGCTCCTGATGCGATAGGGCGGTGACACTTCACCGAATGGCGGCGGTCTGCCTCCACATCATGGATATCGTTGAAGCAATAGATGCTCGATGCGGCAAAGCTGTAGGCAAAGAAAGCAATCAGACCCGCCAGCAGGGCATCTGTATGAAACAGGGCACCGCCAAAGAAGAGCGGTACGAAGATAAACATATTCTTGATCCACTGCTTCGGGCGGATCAGGCGCATCAAGGCAGCGAAGCCTTTGCTGTCTTTTATTTCATTCTCGTTCATAAAAACTTCTTTTTATTTAATCTTAGATGATTCTTTTTATTTAATAATCTTAGATAGTTCCCTTGAGATCCATTCTGCAATCTTGCTCAAAATCCAGGAGAGTGGCAGGGTGATGGCTATGCAGAGGATGAAGGTTGGCCAGTATCCCAAGTGATGAGGTTCGATATAATGGAGCACGAAGTGGATGTGGATGAGATAGCATTCCAGACTCAATGCTCCTACCAGCATGAAGCTGCGGTTAAACCATCCTGGAGTACGGCGGAAGATGCGGTTCAGGAGCAGGATGCTCGTGATGGTGAGCGGGATGTAGAGCATGCGCTCCAGGAAGAGCGGAAACATACCGTGTTTCTCCTGTTCCAGGAAGATGCTTGCGAGCAGCGTCATCAGGAACATCAGCCATATCATCCAGATGCTGGCACCATCAAGCGTCTGCTTCTGGCGCACCATCTCGCCCATATTGATGCCGATGAAGAAGATGGGTACTCGGCTCCAGAAGATTTCCAGATGACCTACTGCCTGATGAATCGGGGTGACGTATTGTACCAGGATGCACCACATGATCATCACCACCGGCAGCCATTTGTAGATGGGATGGCGCTTGATGAGTTCCATATAGACTGGGGCGAAGAGATAGAGCATCATGGTGGCTGGGATGTACCAGAAGGTAAGCTCGTCGTATCGCCAGAAATTCCAGTTGATGGTAATCTCGCCTATCAGGTTGATCCACGCCTCGAGGTCTCCTCCCCGGAATCGGGGAATGTAGTAGAGACAGGCGATGATGAGCCACGCCGGGTAGATGCGCAGGTAACGGCGGATGAAGAAATGCTTGGCAGAAGGATTCTTCATCCAGGAAAACCACAGGCCGATGCCGCTGAGAAACAGAAACATATCTACTCCTACATTGCCCATGCGGCGCAATCCGAAGAAAGCGTTCTCTCTAGGCAGTGCTACATGAAAGAGAATGATGAAGAGCATGGCGGCTCCCATCAACTCACCGCGATATCTACTGATATTCGCCAGTTCTATGTCTTTTATCTTCATGATTTTCTTTTAATATTTCGGGTTTGGAATCTTCTTCATCAGTTGGGTGAAGAGCCAAGCCAGGCAGATGCTCGATATGATGTAGAGGAGCAGGCCGGCATAGATGTCTCCATGACGGCTGATAGGGATGAATATCTTGCGGGTGATGGGATGGGTGACGAAGAGGGCGGCTGAGATGACGCCCATCCATTCCAAAACCTTGTAGATGCCCGACAGCCAACTTACCTCCTGCAACAGATCGGCTACAAGCACACTGAGCAGACAGATGAAGAATGGTACGAAGGTCCATCCTATCATGTTGAGACTCAGACTGTAGATCAGCGAGAGGCAGAATACGCAGCCGAAGATATTGGTAACAGGCGAATGGAAGGTCATCAGAATCTTCTCGCCATAGCGGGCGTACAGAATGCCCAGACCGAATGGCAGCATACCGCCCATGAAATTATAGCGGTAGCGGTTCATCGCCTCGCTCTCGGGATTGTCAAAGCCCAGCAGCAGCTGGATGCCGATGCAGAGAAGCATCAATCCTACCGTCCATCCCCAGTGGCGGCGATAGAGCAGCAGTCGATATACGATGTAAAGCTGCAGCATCAGACCGAAAAACCAGTAAGGTCCTGGCCAGATGATGTTGTCGGGGTTGGGCAATACATTGTTAAACATACCCAGCATCGATACGATGCCCAGCACCTCGTAATGGCGTGGACCCGGAGTGATGTAGTCTATCATCGTGAAAGCGATGAAACCCACGATCATCATCTTGAAGAGCTTCAGATAGTGATAGCGGATGAAGCGCAGAGGCTCGCGCCAGCTGATGCTCCAGGATTGCTTCCTGCCCGAAATGTTGTACATCTGAGCCTGCTGGTCGGCAGAAAGATGAGGCTTGGCTTCATACTTCATCACCAGTCCGTATGCACTCAGGAAGAGGAATACGGGCACTCCGTAATGACCGAAGAACGACAGCAGATGGACAGGCAGGTTGATGTCGGGATTCGCCATCACCTGCAGCAGCCAGTCGGCGTTGTGCTGGAAGAACTGATATTCATTCTCCTTGACAATCGGACCTAGCCAATGGCAATAGTTATGTAGGAAGATGCCGATGATGGCAAGTCCTCTCAATGCATTGCATGCACTTCTGGAAAGTATGTTCTGATTCATTTCCTGGCTCCTTTCTTTGTTTGTTTCTTACCTTGTTTCTTATCTTTTTTCTTGTCTTGCTTCTTTTCTTCCTGCTTAGCCTGCGTCTTGAGATATTCATCCCTCAGCTTGTCGTAGTCGGCAGAGTTCTTCAGGATGCGGGGGCGCATCTCGTTGTATTTCGGACTCAGGATATTGTTCTCCTCCTTGTAGGTCGGAGTCTCTATGCCGGCAAGATACAGCAGCAGGTGCGGCAGGGCATCCGTCATCATCCGCTTGTCCTTGGCGGCACGTATCTGCCGGTAGATGGCGCGGTGTTTCTGGATGTATTTCTTTGAGCAGTAGATCCAGAAAGGAATCTCAAACTCATAGTGTGCCAGCTTCCAGTCGATGTTGGCGGAGTGGTTGCGGCAGATGAAACCACGGTTTTCCTCGTAGCACTCCTCGCCATGGTCGGGCACATAGATGATGACGGCATCTTCCTTCTGGAATCGCTTCACGATCTCTGCCACGATGGAGTCGTTGTAGAGGGTGGCGTTGTCGTAATGACTCAATACCTTGCGCTGGGCATCGGTCAGCTCAGGACGCTTGTCTTCGTAGCTGCTTGCCCAGAACTTAGCCTGATTCTGGCGATAGCGCAGCTTGTAGTTCACGTGCTGACCCATCAGATGGAAAATGGTGAGATTATGGTCGGTCTTGTATTGTTTCAGGCTGTCATCATAATCTTTCAGCAATCCATCGTCCAGTGCGTGCAGCTGGGTGTTTCTGTGGTCGAACTGCAGCTTGCTCAGTTCCGGATTGTTCAGGAAGAAGCCGCCGCTGAAGTCATATACCGCCTCCTTTGCCTGAGGCAGGAATTCGTTGGTGATGAAGGTTACGTTGTAGCCTGCCTTGCGGAATACCTCCGGGAAGAGCGGATAGTCGCACCATTCTCCCTTGTCGCCTACCACATAGGTAGAGAGCATGTGCTTGAATACGAAGCTGGTGAGGTTCCAGCAGGTCACGACATCTGTGAACTTGGTGAGTTTCTTTGATTTCTCCAGCGCCGATTGGTTTGGGGTGGTTTTCATGAAGTAGCCATATTGCTGTGAATGATGGCGACCGTAGCTTTCGCCGATGATCAGCACGATGTTTGGCGAGCGGAAGCTGCAGCTATCTACCTTCACCTCGTGGGCAGCATGAATCAGTTGGGTAATCTGATGCGCTGCCAGCTGGTTGGCATAGATGCTGAATTGGAGTCGGTAGATAGGCAGATAGAGCACGGCGTGATCTTTCTCTGTAAGGGTGTGCTCCACCTCTCCGATGGTTCTTCCCGACATCAGCTTATGGTAAGCCTCCTTGTTGTGCCAGGAGGTGCAGATGGAAGTGATGAGGATAGCCAGGCAGAGGATACCGAAGGTGGCTGGCATGGCTGCCGTCATTCGCGGAATAGCCATCAGTCGCTTCTTGAGCGATGCCAATTCGAGTACGGTAACGAGGAAGACGTAGATCTTGATGAGCCGTTTCCGGAAGATGACGATGAGTATCTGCAGGAGCGCCAGGAGCAGAATCCAGCCTACGCTGCTGAAGAGCACTTCGACAGAGATGAGGGCAGAGAGGAAGCTGCTTGCCTCGGAACTGTTGGTTTCTCCCACCAGCATCAGCATAGAAGGATTGAGTGTGGAACCGAAATTCACGAAGCAGTAGGTATCAGCGGCAGCCGTGACATATAATATAATGTATAATATGGCACGCAGTCCCCTGCGCACCTTCTTCGGGAAGACGGCGAGGATGGCGCTCACGATGTAGAGGTCCAGGAACAGCTCCAGGAACATGTTCTCGTAGAGCGTTCCGTTCTTCGGAATCGTGATGAGTGAACTAACCATGCCCAGGATGTACATGGACACAAAGAAGTTGGCATTGCGCCTGATTGGGGCTGATGCCAGACTAAGACAGTTCTTGATGATTTCTTTCCAACTCATAGCTTTCTATTGATGATGTTTGCTATTTTTAGAGAATTGATGTTTTGGCACTCTTTTAGACTCAGAGCGCCTGATAGTTTTTGATGGCGAGGTTCTCGATGCATTCGGGAATCATACCTTCGATGCTTTTTCCGGTCTTGATGCATTCGCGTATCTCCGTGCTGCTGATGTTGAGCAGCGGGGTTTCTACGATGGTCACGCCGGCAGGCACTTCGCCTATGCAGGAGCCTTGGCGGGGATAGACTACGATAGGGTAGTGGGCAAGGATATCGTCGTGATGGTACCACTTGTCGAATGCTGCCCAGTTGTCGCCTCCTATTAATAATGTAAACTCACATTCTGGGTAATCCTTGCTGATGGCCTGCAGGGTGTGCCAGGTATAGGAAGGCTTGGGCAGGCGGAACTCATAGTCGCATGCCTTCAGCTGGGGTTCATTCTCCAGAGCCTTTTCTACCATCTCCAGGCGCAGGTGGTCATCGAGCAGGTCGGTAGCAGCTTTCTTGAATGGGTTCATGGGGGAGACCATGAACCACACTTCATCCAGCCCCGCCTTCTCGCAGAGGCTTTTCGCCAATGCGATGTGGCCGGTATGGATGGGGTTGAAGCTGCCTCCAAAGATTCCTACCTTCTTACTTTGAACTTTCAACATAGAACTTTGAACTTTATGATTAGCAAAGCAGGCTGCTTTGGCCTTTCTTTGATATTGCTATTCTGCGCTCAAAAAGTCTTTTACTAGCTGATAAACCTCTTGCTGAGCTTTTCCCAGATCATCGTTTACGACTACGTGGTCGAACTGAGGAGCGAAGGTCAACTCGTAGCTAGCCTTGGCAAGGCGCTGTTCGATTACCTCAGGGGCATCTGTGTTGCGGCCTACCAGACGGCGGCGCAGTTCCTCTACCGAAGGAGGTTGCACGAAGATGCTCAGGGCACGTTCGCCATAGAACTTCTTGATATTGACGCCACCCTTTACATCTACGTCGAAAATCACAGACTCGCCCTTGGCAAGCTGGTTTTCTACCTGCGACTTCAAGGTGCCGTAGAATCTATCCTGGTAAACTTCCTCATACTCCAGGAACTCATCTGCTTCAATCTTGGACTTGAATTCCTCTGGAGACAGGAAGAAATACTCTACTCCATTCTGCTCTGTGCCGCGAGGGGCACGAGAGGTACAACTGATAGAGAAAGCCAACTTCAACTCAGGGTGCTCTTTCATCAACCAGTTGACGATGGTACTCTTGCCGCTGCCCGATGGGGCGCTGAAAATCAATAATCCGTTCTTCATTTTTCCTTTTTTCTTTAGAGTGCATTCAGCACCTGTTCCTTAATCTGTTCCAACTCATCCTTCATCTTCACCACGATGTTCTGCATTTCAGCCTGATTGCTCTTTGAACCGGTGGTGTTGATTTCGCGTCCCATTTCCTGTGCGATGAAACCGAGTTTCTTTCCTACGCCATGACCTTCCTCGTTCATGGTCTCACGGAAATACTTCAGGTGGTTGGCAAGACGCTGCTTCTCTTCGCTGATGTCGAGCTTCTCGATGTAGTAGATGAGCTCCTGCTCCAGACGGTTCTTGTCATAATCCACATTCGGAATCTGCTGCAGACCGTTTACGATGTTCTGGCGGATCTTCTCCACGCGTGCCTTCTCGTATGGTTCAATGCTGGCAAGGAGAGCCTGGATATTATCCACTTTCTCGGTGAATTTCTTCTGCAGGGCAGCTCCTTCCTGCTTGCGGAAGTCGCTCAGATGGCCGATAGCCTCGCAAATTGCATTTTTTGCCACTGCCCACTCCTCGTCGGTTAATTCTTCCACATCAGTTTTGGTTGTTACATCAGGAAGACGCAACAAGGTGCTGTACCAATCGGTAGGCTCAGGAATACCTGTTTCAGCAGATATTTTCTTGATCTGCTGATAATAATTCTGAACAAGCGCACTGTTGATGGGGGTAGCATCTGTAGCTGCATCCTTCTCAATCCAGATGGAGAAGTCAATCTTGCCTCTTTCCAGGCTTTTAGCTATATACTGACGAATCTCCATCTCCTTCTCTCTGTAGAGAGGGGCGATACGTGTAGAGAGGTCAAGATTCTTGCTGTTTAATGACTTTATCTCTACATTAATCTTCTTTGTTTTGTAGGCCGCGGTAGCTTTTCCGAAGCCTGTCATTGACTGTATCATATAATCTTTCACGTTAAATTTCTGCAAAAGTACAAAAAAAAGCGAGAAAATGCGTATATTTGCAACTTATTTAAGAATATATTTTTTAATTATGTCGTGTATTTTGAATATTGAGACGAGTACGGACGTGTGCTCAGTGGCAATTAGTGATAGTGGACAGGTGATTTTCAACCAGGAAGATCACACGGGTCCTAACCATGCAGTTAAGTTGGGTGTGTTTGTTGATGAGGCTCTTGATTTCCTCGATTCCCATGGTCTTCCATTAGAGGCTGTGGCTGTAAGTTGTGGTCCTGGCTCCTATACCGGATTGCGTATCGGTGTGAGTATGGCTAAGGGCATCTGCTATGGTCGTGGGGTGAAGCTCATCGCAGTACCAACCCTCGAATTGATGGCTGTGCCAGTATTGCTTGGCGAACATCCTGAACAGGAAGATGCCCTCATCGTACCTATGCTCGACGCACGCCGCATGGAGGTATATGCCGAAGTGCTCGACCGCTCCCTGAAGGTGGTTCGCCCTATCCAGGCTGATATCGTGGATGCCGAAACCTACAAGGAATATCTGGACGGGCATCATGTATATTTCTTCGGAAACGGTGCAGCCAAGTGTATGGAGACCATCAACCATCCTCATGCGCATCTCGTGGAGGGCATCGAGCCGCTTGCCAAGAATATGGCACCGCTTGCCGAGAAGAGATTCGTAGAGGGCAAGTTTGAGGATGTGGCTTACTTCGTACCATTCTATCTCAAGGATTTCGTGGCAAAGATGCCTAAGAAGCTTATCTAGGAGAGATGGATGGCGGGAGCATCCGCAGATTTGAATAGTGGGGTTATCCTCTGAATAATAAAAGAAACAAGCAAGAAAATATGAATAAAATAGGATTAGACTATAATACAACGCGAGAAAAGCTCGTGCTGCCTGAATACGGACGTGAGATTCAGCAGATGGTGGATTACTGTGTAGAGTTGGAAGACCGCAAGGAGCGCCAGCGCTGTGCCGAGTCTATCATCAAGATCATGGATCGTATGTTTCCGGAAAACAGAGGCTTGGAAAACCATGAGCAGAAACTCTGGGATCATCTCGCCATCATGAGCAATTTCCAACTCGACATCGATTATCCTTTCGATGTAAGCAATGCTGCAAAGATAGCCAAGAAACCCGAAACCGTGGAATATCCTAACCTGCGTATTCCTGTGCGCCATTATGGTGCCATGCTTTTCGAAATCTTCGAGAAGCTGAAGCACATGGAGCCGGGCAAGGAAAGAGATGAACTGGTGAAGCTGACTGCCAACCAGATGCATCGCAACCTGATGCAGTGGAGCCATGGTTCCTGCGATGAGCAGAAGGTGGCTGCCGATCTGGCGAGATTTACCGATGGCAAGATCAAGCTCGATCTCAAGCATTTCGTCTTCGAGAAAGTAAAGGAGACCCCAGCTCGCAGCAATAACAATAATAATAAGAAGAAAAAGTAATCACTTTTTGTAATTTAGATAATCAGATTATAATAATTAGACAAGCTTATGGAGTCTTTCATCATAGAGGGCGGTCATCCGCTCCAAGGTACCATCACCCCGCAGGGAGCCAAGAATGAGGCGCTGCAGGTGATTTGTACCACCATTCTTACCGATGAACCCGTGCGCATTACCAATGTGCCGGACATCCTGGATGTGAACAACCTGATCAAGTTGCTCCAGGAAATCGGTGTGAAGGTAACCCGAAACAGCCGTCATGATTATACCTTCCAGAGTGATGAGCTGAAACTGGATTATCTCGACAGTCTGGAGTTCGTGAAGAAGTGTTCTTCGCTGCGTGGCAGTGTACTGATGTTCGGACCCTTGCTCGGCAGATTCGGCAAGGCTACCATCGCCAAGCCGGGTGGCGATAAGATCGGCCGCCGCCGTCTTGATACCCACTTCCTGGGATTCAAGTACCTGGGTGCCAATTTTGTGCATGATGAGGAGCGCAATGTATATCAGATACAGGCCAAGAAGCTGAAGGGATGCTATATGCTGCTCGATGAGGCTTCGGTTACCGGTACTGCCAACATCATCATGGCGGCGGTTCTTGCCAAGGGAACCACCACCATCTATAATGCAGCCTGTGAACCATACATCCAGCAGCTCTGTCACCTGCTCAATTCTATGGGTGCCCAGATCAGTGGCATTGCCAGCAATCTGCTCACCATCGTGGGTGTGGAGAAGCTGCATGGCGCCGAACATCGCATCCTGCCTGATATGATCGAGGTGGGTTCCTTCATCGGTATGGCTGCCATGTGTGGAGCCGGCATCCGCATCAAGGATGTGTCGGTGAAGGACCTGGGTATCATTCCTGATGCCTTCCGCCGACTCGGTGTGAAGGTGAAGGTAGAGGGCGATGACCTCTTCATTCCGGAACAGAAGCACTATGTGATCGACTCGTTCATTGATGGCACCATCATGACCCTGGCAGATGCACCATGGCCAGGACTTACGCCAGACCTCCTGTCGGTGCTCCTCGTGGTGGCAACCCAGGCTCGCGGAAGTGTGCTTTTCCATCAGAAGATGTTCGAGAGCCGTCTCTTCTTCGTGGATAAACTGATAGATATGGGTGCGCAGATCATCCTCTGCGATCCTCACCGTGCAGTGGTGGTAGGCCATGATCACAAGCTGAAGCTGCGTGCGGGCAGAATGACGAGTCCGGATATCCGTGCCGGTATTGCCCTGCTGATTGCTGCGATGAGCGCCAACGGCACCAGCCGTATTGCCAATATCGCCCAGATAGACCGTGGCTACGAGGATATCGAGCAGCGCCTGAACCAGTTGGGTGCCAAGATTACCCGTGTCAGCGATTAAATAAGTAAAGAACGAAGAGTGAAGAATTCATTTGCTTTACTAATCATAAAGTTCAAAGTTCAAAATTCAAAGTTCAAAGTAAAATATGATAAGACGTGACGAAGTATATAAGATAGGTAAGTTGGGCAAGCCTCATGGAGTGAAGGGCGAGATAACCTTTGCCATCACCGATGATGTATTCGACCGTGTGGATGCAGAATATCTTGTTCTTGATATCGATGGCATCCTGGTGCCTTTCTATCTGGAGGAGTATCGCTTCAAGAACGATGAGAATGTGCTCGTGAAGTTCGAGGATATCGATACGCAGGAGCAGGCGCGCAACTATACCGGATGTGAGGTCTTTTTCCCTCGCCACCTCTCGGATAGCGATGGAGAGAACATGACCTGGGCAGAAATCATCGGCTTCCAGCTGGTGGATGCCGTAACCGGAAAGGTGGTGGGAACCCTGGATCGTATAGATGATTCCACGCTCAATCTCCTTTTCGAGGTAACAACCCCCGAAGGTGATGACCTGCTGATTCCTGCCAGCAACGACCTGATAGAAGAGGTGAGTGCTGAAAGAAAGGAAATCAGAATGGCAATCCCAGAGGGGCTGCTCGATTTGTAAGTTAAGTGAAGAGTGAAGAAGTTCAAATTTCAAAGTTCTAAATAAAATGAAACAACAGATATGTATTCTCGGTTCTACGGGAAGTATTGGCACACAGGCGCTGGATGTCATCGAGCAGCACAGCGATCTTTACGAGGTATATTGCCTTACCGCCAATAACAGGGTAAAGGAGCTTGCCGAGCAGGCGCATAAGTTCCATCCTGCTGCTGTAGTGGTTGCCAATGAGGCGCATTACGACGAGTTGAAGAATCTGCTCAGCGATGAACCTGATATCAAGGTCTATGCCGGTGCCCAGGCGCTCTGCGATATCGTGCAGGCAGAGCCTATCGATATGGTGCTTGCATCCATGGTAGGTTTTTCCGGTCTGGAGCCAACCATCCATGCCATCAAGGCTCGCAAGAAGATCTGTCTTGCCAACAAGGAGACCCTGGTGGTGGCAGGTGAGCTGATCTGCAATCTTGCCCAGGAATATCACGTGCCTATCCTTCCTGTGGATAGCGAGCACAGCGCCATCTTCCAGAGTCTGGTGGGCGAGGGTGATAATGAGGTAGAGAAACTCCTCCTTACCTGCTCTGGTGGTCCTTTCCGCAACTTTACCCACGAGCAGCTGGAGAAGGTTACCGCTGCCGATGCGCTGAAGCATCCTACCTGGGATATGGGCGCCAAGATTACCATCGATTCTGCGTCGCTGATGAACAAGGGCTTCGAGGTGACAGAGGCTAAGTGGCTCTTCGGCGTTCCTGCCGAGAAGATTGAGGTGCTGATTCATCCACAGAGCATCGTTCACAGTGCCGTACAGTTTGCTGATGGTGCCGTGAAGGCTCAGTTGGGTGTGCCAGATATGCGTCTGCCTATCCAGTATGCCTTCTCCTTCCCACAGCGCCTGCATCTCAATGGCGACCGTCTCGACCTCTTCAAGGCTCAAGACTTGCAGTTCTTTGAGCCTGATTACAAGAAGTTCAAGTGTCTGCAGCTTGCCTTTGATGCCATCAAGAAGGGTGGCAATATGTCGTGCATCGTGAATGCTGCCAATGAGATAGTAAATGCCGGCTTCCGCAAGGGCGAATGTGGCTTCCTGCAGATGGCGGACATCATCGAGGAGACGATGGCAAAGGCTACTTTCGACAGCAATCCTGATCTCGATGTCTATCTGCAGACTGATGCAGAGGCGCGCCGTATTGCCACTGAGTTGATGAAAGTTAATGGTTAATAATTAATAGTTAATAGTTAAAAATGAACGTAGGATATAGGACTAATCATCAAGTTCAAAGTTCAAGGTTCACAGTTCAAAGTAAATAAATGGAAGTATTTTTGATCAAAGCGTTGCAGTTGATGCTATCGCTTTCCATCCTGGTGCTGCTCCATGAGGGCGGACACTTTTTCTTCTCCAAGCTCTTTGGCGTAAGAGTGGAGAAGTTTTATCTGTTCTTCGATCCATGGTTCCACCTCTTCGAGTTCAAGCCAAAGAACTCTGATACCACTTATGGTTTGGGATGGCTGCCATTGGGTGGATATTGCAAGATTTCGGGTATGATAGATGAGAGTTTCGATACCGAGCAGCTCAAGCAGCCTATGCAGCCATACGAGTTCCGAAGCAAACCTGCCTGGCAGCGAATGCTGATCATGATAGGTGGTGTGCTGGTCAACTTTTTGCTGGCGCTCTTTATCTATTCTATGATTCTTTTCCATTGGGGTGACGACTATGTGGCTACCAAGCACATGACCCAGGGAATGAAGTTCAATACAGAGGCCAAGGCTTTGGGCTTCCAGGATCACGATATCCTGGTTGGTACCGACAAGGGCGAGTTCAAGACCTATGATGGTGATATGTATCGCGATCTCTCTACAGCCACTCGTGTGGATATCATTCGTGGCGGCAAGCCGATGAGCTTGAATCTGCCTGGCGATCTCGATATGCTGAGCATGATCAAGGAGAGCCCTCGATTCGTTGAGGTGTATATCCCATTGCAGATAGACAGTGTGATGAAGGATTCGCCTGCCAGCAAACTGGGATTGGTGAAGGGTGATAAGGTCCTGACCGTGAACGGCAAGAAAGTGGAGTCTTTCAACGATTTCCAGTTGGAGATGGGCCGTGTGAACGATATGCTTACCGCTGCTACCTCTCATCAGGACAGCGTGAAGGCACTCACAGCCAATGTTGAGTATGTGAAGGCTTCTGGCGATACCCTGAAGAACAGCGTATTGCTTCAGGCAAGCGATGAGGGTGTGAAGTTCGGCTTCTACAATCATCCTGTGATGCTCGATTACAAGGTAACCCATATCAGTTATGGCTTTTTCCAGAGTTTCCCAGCTGGTGTGAAGTATGGCTGGAATGTGCTTTCGGGTTATGTAGGCGATATGAAATATGTATTCACCAAGGAGGGCGCCAAGAGTCTGGGCGGTTTCGGAGCCCTGGGTAGCCTCTTCCCTTCTATGTGGGATTGGCATGCCTTCTGGATGATGACAGCATTCCTGAGCATTATCTTGGCATTCATGAATATCCTGCCTATCCCGGCATTGGATGGCGGTCATGTATTCTTCCTCCTCTACGAGGTAATTACGGGTCGTAAGCCTGGCGATAAGTTCATGGAGCGTGCAGAGTACGTAGGATTCGGAATCCTCCTGCTGCTGCTTGTTGTAGCGAATCTGAACGATGTATTGCGATTCTTCGGCTTGATGTAATGGCCGCTGGAGAATATAATAGATACAGACAAAAAAAAGAGATAAGCATCACGAAGTGCTTATCTCTTTTTTGTTTGTATATTAACTTACTGGTAATTTAAGAGTAGCGGATAATCTGTCCTGGAGACAGCTTCTTATCCTTGCGATAGCCATTGAGACGGCAGATCTGCTCTACGCTAACGCCACGTTTTTCAGCAATGCTCATCAAAGTCTCGCCAGCCTTTACCTTGTGGTAAAGCTTCTCGCCAGATGCGCTTGTGGTATATCTGCCCACTTCGCCACCGTTTACCTGCTCTCGGGTATAGCCGCCGTTGCCAATCTTGCCACGGGCTGCATTTGCCTCAGCATACTCACTCTCGTAAGTATCACGGTTGAAATTGTAGAAGTCACCGGTAACGTCCTGGTTGCGGAAGTCGAAGAACAGGGCTGGGTTCAGGGCTACACCGCAGAGACGAGTCTCGAAGTGGAGGTGAGAACCTGTACTTCTACCGGTATTACCACCCAAGCCGATTACTTCTCCGGCTCTTACCTCCTGGTTCTCTGAAACGAGCTGCTCAGAGAGATGGCCATAGATGGTTTCCAAGCCATTGTTGTGACGGATTACGATGAACTTACCATAACCACCACGGTCGTATCTTACTATGCGAACTTTGCCTGAGAAGGCTGCGTGGATTGAGTCGCCAATATAAACCTTGATGTCCATACCTTTATGTTGGCGGCCAAAGCTAGCACGGTAACCGAAGTTACTTGTGACAACACGACTAGAAGTTGGCATACAGAAGTGACGGAGGTCGATACGGTAGCGCTCAGGCAATGTGGTTGCCTTGTGGGCATACTTGTTGGAGAAATCCTCATACAGTTCTGCAGAAGGGTTTTCTCGATCTTCCATCAGTCGATAATGCGATACTGCGAGAGTATCCAATGATTTCATTCGATGGTCAACTGGAGCTTGTCTGGCTAATAAGTCCTGACCGCAAACGGGTACAGTTGTTAACGCCAACAACGCCACGACCGAAATTTTCTTTATTTGCTTTCTAAAACTCATACTACTTTTAAATTCTATTTTCTTTTTTAGGTCCATTGTGTCAATAAGTGCAGAACGTAATATAGCAAAAAATCCTGCCAAAACCACTAAAGCAAGTGCCTTAAGATGTGATTTTGTTATATAGACGTTGCAAATATAACAAGAATATTCCAAAAAACCAAGGTTGTTAACGCTATCTGCTTGATATTTAACGCTGACTTTTTGTTTTTAACTTTTGTTAGCAACTTCTTTTTCGTATTCTTGACAAATAGGGCTTTACAGGGTATGTTTTCATTTCTTTTCTTCTTCGTGGAAAGATTCAGTATCAAATGGTTGCCGGTTTTGCAGTCTTCTGAGCAGCGCCACGGCGGGCGAATGACCCATGAAGATGTACTTCTTTACTTCGGGACTTGTGAAGCGCAGGCACTCGTTGTAGGCACGGAAGAGATCATCGAGATTGATGGTGAATTCCTTGCCCGATGCTTCGCGGATACCTATAATCATCTTGGCGGTAACGTGGAGCTTGATGTAACGGATGCCCGTTACGCTTTCTATTTCCTTTAGGGATGTGAGATAGGATCTCATCTCCTCCATGGTGAGGTGGGGACGAGGCTCCCGGATGGCTGGTTTGCGTCTTTTATCCATTTACTTTGACTTTGAACTTTGATATTTGAACTTTGAACTTTATGATTACTTTGAACTTTGATATTTGAACTTTGAACTTTATGATTACTTTGAACTTTGATATTTGAACTTTGAACTTTATGATTACTTTGAACTTTGATATTTGAACTTTGAACTTTATGATTACTCTTAACTATAAACTCTAGCTGATGGCTGCCCAATTGATATGGGTTTTCTTGAGCTCCCGGAGGCGGTTCCAGAGGAGAGAGTTCTGAGGATGCTCGCATTGCGGATCGGCATCGATGATGGCCTGGGCCTCGGTACGGGCTAGCTGCACCAGCTGGCCGTCTCGGGCTATATTCGCTATTTTCAGGTCGAAGGCCATTCCGCTCTGCTGGGTGCCCTCCAGGTCGCCCGGACCACGGAGCTTCAGGTCGGCTTCGGCTATGCGGAATCCATCGTTGGTATCACACATGATGTTTATTCGCTTGCGGGTTTCTTCTGAAAGCTTGTAGCCGGTTACCAGGATGCAGTAACTCTGGTCGCAGCCACGTCCCACTCGTCCTCTGAGCTGATGCAGCTGCGAGAGTCCGAAGCGCTGGGCATCCAGGATTACCATCACCGAGGCGTTCGGCACATTCACGCCTACCTCTATCACGGTGGTGGCAACGAGGATCTGGGTCTCTCCCTTCACAAACTGCTCCATCTCTGCCTCTTTTTCGGCAGATTTCATCCTGCCGTGAATCTTGCTCAGGCGGAACTCCGGAAAAGCCTGCTTCAGCGTCTCATAACCTTCTTCCAGATTCTTCAGGTCTATCTTTTCGTTCTCCTTGATCAGCGGGAAGACGATATAGACCTGTCTGCCCAGATTTATCTGCCGGCGGATGCTCTGATAGAGACTGGTGAGCTGATTATCAAACTTATGCAGCGTCTGAATCGGTTTTCTGCCAGGCGGCAACTCGTCTATTACGCTCACGTCCAGATCGCCATAGATGGTCATCGCCAGCGTGCGGGGGATAGGGGTGGCGGTCATCACCAGCACATGGGGCGGATTCTCGCTCTTCGCCCAGAGCTTGGCTCTCTGCGCCACTCCAAACCGGTGCTGCTCGTCGATTACCGCTACGCCAAGGCGATGGAAAGCTACAGGGTCTTCTATCACGGCATGCGTGCCTATCAGTATCTGGATATCGCCGGTGGCAAGTCCGTCGAGTATCTCCTTCCGTTTCTTGCCCTTGACGATGCCGGTGAGGAGTTCCACCCGGATGTCCATGCCCTGCAGGAAATCGCGGATGGTCTGCAGATGCTGCTCTGCGAGGATTTCGGTAGGTGCCATCAGACAGGCTTGATAGCCGTTGTCCAGAGCGATGAGCATAGTCATCAGGGCTACGAGCGTCTTGCCCGAGCCTACGTCGCCCTGAAGGAGTCGGTTCATCTGTCTGCCGCTGCACATATCGGCCCTGATCTCGTGCATCACCCGTTTCTGGGCACCCGTGAGTTCGAACGGAAGATGATGGGCGTAGAAGCCGTTGAAGATGTCTCCGATGCGGTTGAAGATGTAGCCGCGGTATTTGCGTCGCTGGTCGCTTGCGTACCTTAATATATTAAGCTGCACGTAGAACAGCTCCTCGAACTTCAGTCTTACCTGCGCCTTCTGCATTTCCTGGTGGGAATGGGGATAGTGGATCATCCGGAGGGCGGCATCGCGGGATACGAGATGCAGGCGGTTGACGATGAAGTCGGGGAGCGTTTCGGGCAGTGGAGGGAGAATGCTGACCAGGTTGCGGGTTATCCTTTCGATGCTTCGTGAGGTATAACCGCGCTTCTTCATGTTTTCTGTCAACCCGTAGAAGGGCTGCATTCCCATCTCGGAAATCTGCAGCTTGCTTGCATCATCTATGTCGGGATGGGCAAACTGGAATCTGCCGTTATAGGCGGACGGCTTACCGAAGACGATGTATTCGGTTCCTACCTTGTAGCTCTTGATGATGTACTGGGCGCTGCGGAACCATACCAGATCTACCACGCCGTAGCCATCGGAGAAATGCGCCACAAGCATCTTGTTGCGCTTGCCGATATCGACTTCCTCGTAGCTCAGGATCTTTCCCTTAAGCTGTACGAAGGGCATATCTGAGGTTAACTCGCTGATATGAAAGATTTTTGAGCGATCTACGTATTTGTAGGGGTAGTATTCCAGCAGGTCACCATACGAGCGGATGCCGAGCTCCTTGCTCAGAATCTCTTTCGTCTTGGGGCCTACGCTAGGTAGGAATTGGATGTCTTGATCTAGAATACTGCTCATGTTTGTGCTGGTTTTGATATGGAGGACAGGCGATGGAATCGCCTGGAACGGGGGCTAGCTTGCTGATAGCGGGCTTGCGCTGGCGGGCTATTGATTCAGGAGGGCTTCGGCAATCTTGATGTCGAAGGGGGTGGTAATCTTGATGTTCTCACGATTGCCATCTACCATTGCCACCTGGCAGCCGAGGCTCTCTACTACCGATGCATCATCGGTGAACTGCTCCTTGTACTCCTGGTTGAATGCCTGCTTGGCTAGACCGATGTCGAAGGCCTGGGGAGTCTGAACCACACGGTAGTCGCTGCGGAGTACATTCTTTCCGCCTCCGTGCTGGTCGATGTAGCGCAGGGTATCGGTAACGGCATATACCGGGATGGCTGCATACTCCTCGCGTGCCGTTTCGTAGCATTCATCGATTACCTCTGTAGATACGAAAGGGCGCACGCCATCGTGGAAACCTACCACGCCGTCTTCGGTATCAGGAACCAGCGCCAGTCCGTTCTTGGATGACTGGAAGCGGGTATCGCCGCCATTGGCAATCTGATGCTTGATGCTGAAATGATGCTCCTGGCAGAGCTGGTGCCAGTATTCCTGCTGGCTTTCTGGGAGCACCAGGATGATGTTCAACTCTGGGCTGTACTCGTGGAAGCGCTCGATGGTGCGCATCAGGATAGGCTTGCCTGCTACTGGCAGAAACTGCTTGGGAATCTCGCTTCCCATGCGGAGGCCCTTGCCTCCGGCTACTATGATTACATAATCCATATTTCTTTCTTTTTGTCCTTTTACTTGCTTTCCATCAGGTGGGTGTACATCATACCCTTCTGCAATTCGCCAGTGATGCCATCGCCTGCGAAGTAGCTCAATATTTTGTAGGCGTATGGGAGGGTGGCAGCAGGACCTTCGCCTGTTATCACGTTGCCATCCTCCTGGAAGAGGGTAGCGGTATATTCGGTGCTGTCGCTGAAATACTGCTCGAATCCAGGATAGCAGGTTGCCTTCTTGCCATCCAGGATACCTGTGCTTGCCAGAACCATAGGGGCAGCGCAGATGGCACCGATTCGCTTGCCTGCCTTGTGCTGGGCGATGAGAGCCTGGCGTACACCCTCGTGCTCGTTGAGATGACTGCTGCCAGGCATTCCGCCAGGCAGGAGGAGCATATCGGCATCCTCGAAACTCTGGATGTCCTCAAACTTGAGGTCTGCCTTGATGGTGATGCCGTGGGAAGTCTCTACCCATTCTGTTCCGGTGACACTAACAGTCTTGATATCCACGCCACCTCTGCGCAGGATGTCAACAGGAGCCAATCCTTCGATTTCCTCGAAGCCGTTGGCAAGAAATTCATATACCTTAGCCATAATTTTATCTTTTTTATTGCGTAATTCAATAATTAATGCTATTTTTGCAACTGCAAATGTAAGAATAATAATTGAAATAACAAAATAATGGCACAACAACATTTGAAATTTGCTATATTTGGCAATGAATATCAGGCCAAGAAGAGTGCTTCCATCATGCGAATCCTCTCTTATCTGGAGAAAAGAGAGGCTGAAGTGTATATCGAAAGTCTCTTCTACGACTTTCTTACCAAGGTGGAGCACCTTGAAGTGCAGGCAGCAGGTGTATTCGAGGATTACAATTTTGATGTAGATTATGTTATTTCGATGGGTGGTGATGGTACCTTCCTCAAGGCGGCGAGCCGTGTGGGAGCCAAGGGAACGCCTATCCTCGGCGTGAATATGGGCCGATTGGGATTCCTTGCCGATGTGCTGCCTGGCGAGATAGAGTCGGCGCTTGACAGCCTCTATGCCGGCGAATGCAGGATAGAGGAACATGCCATCATCGAGGTGAAGGCAGAGGGCGGCATTCTGGCGGGCTATCCTTTTGCCCTGAATGACATCGCCGTGCTGAAACGTGATGATGCTTCGATGATATCCATCCGTACGCAGGTGGATGGCGAGTTTCTGGTTACCTATCAGGCGGATGGTCTTATCGTGACCACGCCTACGGGTTCTACGGCTTATAATCTCTCTAATGGCGGACCTATCATCATTCCGCAGAGTGGCAGTCTCTGTCTTACTCCTGTGGCACCTCATAGCTTGAACATCCGCCCTATTGTAATCAATGATACGGCAGAGATCGTGCTGGATGTGGAGAGCCGAAGCCATAATTATCTCGTGGCGATTGATGGTAGAAGCGAACGCATGACCGAGCAGACCCGCCTGATTATCCGCAAGGCGCCGCACTCTATCAAGATTGTGAAGCAGCGCAACCAGCGATATTTCTCTACGCTGAGAGAAAAGCTGATGTGGGGAGCAGATCAGAGGCAGAGATAGGATAAGGAAGAGGACTTATAAAAAGAAGAACGCCTGATGTAGCTTTTTTGATTTGCTACACCAGGCGTTTCTGCTTGATCTTTACCCTGAAAACCTAAATCTAGTTTTTAAATAATCCTAAACCTTGTTATCAACAATCTTAAACCTTATTCAAACTAAAACCTATCCCTTACAATCTTATACCTTATTCAAACTAAAACCTACTTCTATTCAATCAACAATCTTAAACCTTTTTTAAAATAAATCTAAACCTTTTTGAAACCTATATCTTATATTTTAGTAAATGATTTGAACGACTTTATTTGATAACGATTTTCTTGCCTTTTTATCTGATAACGATTTTCTTGCCTTGATGAATATAGATGCCAGTTTGCTGTGGCTTCTGATTCATTTTCATACCATCCAGTGTGTACCAGGCATTGTTGGTGCTTGTCTCCTTGTTGATGGTAGGAGCTGCGGTGATGCCTGTAGTAGGCATATCAGCCGTTACATCCTTGATCTTATAGTGACCTTCATTGTTCTTCTCATTCAGAACTTCCAGATAGGTATCCTTGTTGATATCCGTAAAATCTACGGTCTGTGGAGTTCCGGTACCTGTACTGAATACGAATGAAACCTTATAGTCTTTGCTCTTGATTTTGTAAGTCTGATAATACCATTTCTTGCCTTTGATCTCCTTGCACTGTGTAACTTTATCGCCAGGCCATTTCTTAGTGGTGGTCAGATTCTCATCTGGTTTATCGCACCAAGCCCAGAAGTTGAAGCCATCGTTCCATCCTACCTGGTCTGCGTTGGCATATACGGTGATATCGTATGGCTCGAAGTTAACTGGCTTTATAATCTGATAAGTGCGGGTAATCACGCTGCTTACAGCGCCATCTACCAGCAAACCTACCTTGAGCGTTGTCTCTCCGATAGAGAGTTCGATTTCCTCGCCGCTCTTTGCCTTCTTGCTGCTGGCTGTAGGTTCGGTGCCATCGGTGGTATAAACCAGCTGTGCATTATCCTTATTGCTTACAGCCACGAGCTTTGCCTTCTGTGCACCCTCGTATTCGCCTGATGCCAGATTTACCCAAGCCACGTTTGCCTTCTTGGACATGAAATAGCGATAGTGATAGCCGTTGAGAATTTCAGCGTATGCGTTAGACACTTCAAACTTGTTGGCGTTAGGACCCACGATGGCAAGGAGCGAAGTCTTTGTGCCAGTGGTCATAATACCATTATATCCCTCGCCCTTATAAGCATTGAAGGTAGTATTGCTGGTATTGGTGATGCCAGCCAGTTGACGGGCATTGATCATCGCCTTGATATCCTGCTTGCAGTCAATCCAGTGCTTGTAGAATACGCATGGGGTACCGCAAGATGCCAGGATGTATGCATTGGCTGCCAGGGTATCCTTGCGGATAGGGTCCTGCTGTTCGCTGGCTGAGCGATATTCTGTATCGTGATTCTCTACGAAGGTGATGGCATACTGTTTGTAAGCTGGGTCGTTGGCCAGACCATCTGTCTTTACGTTTGACCATTTGCCATTGATGGCATCGCGCACCACGTAGCGGATAGGGAAGTCGAAGGCAGCACTGGTAATCTCTTCGCTCACCTTGGTGCTCTCGAGCCAATTCTTCACCTTGCTGACATCACCATCCAAATATTCTCCTACAGAATAGGTAGGCTTGGCAGCAGTATTGTAGATACCTGTAAACTTTCCGCTGTATCCTTTCACCATATCATAGCGAAATCCGGCATAGCCGAAGTCGTTGAGGAGCATATCGAGATAAGCCTTTACGATGTTCTGCACATTCTCGCTGCTGTGGTCGAGGTCGCGCATTCCGCTCCAGTCTGTTCCGGTATCATTGTTGCTGCTGAGCTTTACGCCCTGCTTATCTGCCTCTTTCTTGGCCTTACCGCCATCATCGTTGGCGCAGATATCGGTAGATTTCATCTCGTAGGTTACTCCCTTGTAGGTTTCTACCGGGAAATCAAACCAGGTGGAAACGTTCTTGCGGTGATTGATCACCACGTCGGCGATGGTTCCGATACCATTATTCTTGAAGGTCTTGATGAGAGAGCGGAGTTCGCTTTCACTTCCGAAAGAACTTTCGTAGTTGGAAAACCAGTAGAGGTCGTCGTAACCCATTGATTTGTTGCCGCAGTAGGCGCTCTGTGGAATCCATACGAGGTTGAAGTACTGTCCCAGTTCCGGAGCCTGCGCTTCGAGTTTGGTCCATTTGGATTCGCTGTAGGAATTCCAGTAGAATCCCTGCAGCATCACGCCGCTATAGTTGGCAGGCCAACCCTGTGCGAACATATTGATGGTTGCCAGTAGGACAACGAGTGTTAAGTAGATTTTCTTCATTGTATATTGTTTTTTTTT
>NZ_QUCG01000025.1:0-47472 GCF_003473645.1 Prevotella sp. AM23-5
TTATCTCAAATTTTAACGAACTATTGATTTATTTTCCTCCTCATCAAAGGCTTCATCTGCCAATCTACCATAGCAACCAAGACGTTCTTCCTTTGATATCGGTTCTGCACAAAAAGCAGCCTCATTCTTCATTTGAGAAAGACGAGAAAAGAAATTCATACGGGTCGTGGTGTCTTTGCGCATGGAAGCACGTGTTCCTTCTGAACTATAATCAAAATTACGAGCATTGCGGATAGACATCGACATAGCAACTTCCATTGAATCTTGATTTGCTCCCATGTAAGTGAATGTCCAGCCTTCTTTGCGAAGTGTTTCCACAAGTGCCTTGATGCTACTACCATTATATTCTTTGGACGCATTCTCATAACCGTCAGTAATGATAGTAACAACAACCGCAACATCCTCAATGTCTTTGATCTGTTTATGCATCGCAGTAAGGGTGAATCCCATAGCATCGTATAAAGGAGTTGAACAACATGGTTCATAGTCGTTCATGCTCAACGGATGTGCTTTACCCACAGGTACTTTGTCAAAAACATTACATGTCTCACAGCTACAAAAAGTAACTAGTGAAACGAAATGCTCCTGTGTGTCGGCAAATTTCTCTTGCGCTTTCTTGATTCCAACCAAGGTTTCGTTGAATCCATCCACCGCTGCTTGACGTATTCTCTGCATAGAACCACTACGGTCAAGGATTATCACATTGAAGATTTGAGTCTTCTGCATTGCTGTCTTGTTTCTTGTTTCTTCCATATTATCTGATATTTTTGTGTTACAAACTTTATATCTTTATGAATATAGAGTGAAACAAGTAACCATTCCTATCATCAAAGAATATAAAAATCCCTTCTGTTCACCACTGATTATTCCTTCATCCAAGATTGTTACTTCATGATTTTATGTTTCGATACCCTCATTGCTATTATATATATGAGAAGAACTAAAGTTGGCGTTTATCCTCCAATGCGTCAGACTTGATCTTGTTCTGCGCATTCTTTCCTATATGCCATCCGTCGCACCATGCACATTTGTATACCGAGAAATGCACACCATGCTTTTTGCCCATAGCCTCAGCTGCTCTTAATGCCACCCTCTTATTCGGATAAGGAATCTTGGGGGTTCCGCTACGACGAGAAATATGGCTATACTTACTGAATATTCCAAAGGCATTATGTGTGACAAAAATGTTTCGCCAAGCACCCTTTCTTGTCAATTGGTTCCAAATGGCAAGAATACTATTTTTAAAACTTATTTTACATACATTCATCGGTTATAAATTTCTTGATGAAGTCTTATGGTTGGTGTTATATGACTACTATCGTATGCTTTTTTCTTGCGGTTTCTTGACCCCGAAAGCCTTCTACTTCATAAATATCAAACAGTCCTTTCTTTAATGGAGTAAGTTCGTATATTACAATAGAATCGTCTGCACCATCTAACATGTCCCTATCTTCTTTGGAATATACATATTCGCAGTTATATTCAACTTGAAAAGCAGTTTTATCATACTCTATACGATATTCTATGCCAACAGAGCCATAAACCCTGCCTTTGAATGTCAAATGATCACCATTAAGTTTAATTACTTGCATATCCTTTTTGATTATATGTAATGGAAATTGTTATAGTTAAATACGGATAGTGAAGTTCTTTCAGCATCCATGTTTTTGATACGCTGTGGTATTTCGCATAGAGGGATATCCTCGTCAAGTAGCCAACGTAAGTGTCCAAACATGATGGTATTGGACTTTAGAATCTCCTGTTGTGTAGCCATGACACCATATTCCACCGCTTCTTGCTCCTCAGATATTATCATGCCAGAGAACAGCCCATGCAGACCTTCTGCTCTTGCAAACTTATCAGCATGACACCATATACCAATCTGATTACCACCGTGCTTACGCAAATGGAATGCGTGTGGGTGTCCAACAATGATTTTGTCAAACTCATCCTTAGTGTCATCCTCTCGATAGAACAGCCCTTTGTCTGAGCCATGTCCAAGTAGCATGATTCGTTCTTGCGTGGAAACATGATGCAGCAAATGTTCCATTTCTTTGTTGGAACATTTGCCACTAACCACATTTGCATCCATACCCTCATATAGAGTAGAGAGTACAGAAGTCGTTCTGTCTTTTGGATGTACAACTAACATACTTACTTCTCTTATTTTTTCAACATTTCCTTTACATCGTCCATTGGTTGAAAAGGCACGATGATTTCCAAATCCTTATTGATAATGCAATAAGCATTCTCTTCGTCATTATCTTCCATTCCGAAACCATCCTCATCAGCAAAGTAGCGTCCATCGGGATATATTGTCCAGCAGATGGCACAAACACCATTTCTGAAATTGTCATATCTGCCGAACCAATATCGAACAGATTTACATCCATTGAAATCAGGACATCCCTCATATATTGCATCAAAGTCAATCTCGTTATCTGTCACAAGAAGGCTTCCGTCTTCACTTACAAGTTGCCTTGTCTTACCTGTTTCCTTATTGATGATGGTGTAACTTCTTCCTTCACCACTAAACACTGCCATATTCTCACCTATATCGTAGGCATCCTTTAAATTATTCTTGTCCATATCCGTAAGTTTTTATTTGTTGTAATAATTTTCCCATCTGTAATTTCCACTGATTACATTCATGTCCTCACGAAACTTTTCCATGTTAGGAACATTCATGACTGAAGTTGATATTGTCTTCAATGCTTTGGTTTTATAATCAATGGTCTCAAATGTAACTTTGACCTTTTTGTCTGATAGGAAAGAGTACGTTTCCTTTTTCAACGCAGTACCATACTTGCTGATTTCTTGCTTATATGCCAATAGCCCGTCTTTATATACACGTTGATGCTTGTTGCCATCCTCCCACGTAACGGAATACGCATTCAAGTCATCAGTTATTATTGGAATGAAGACAAGGTCTTTATCATCTGACTCTATACATGGATCATGGTGCCATACTGTTTTGACAATGCGCCCATTCCGATATTCCGATTCCATTGAGGGCAGATAATCTGCAAATCGGCAAACCTTATAATTTTGCAAATTCTTTCTTTTAGGTTCCATTGTCACATGGAAGATATAAAAGCCACCATGCAAGTCGCTTTGCCAAAAACTCAGGCAAGGTTTTACCGCTATGGTCAACTTATATCCGCTTGGCGCAACAATGCTATCACTGCCATATACCATATAGGCTTTTACAGCATCGCCATCTTTATCATATTCAATGTTCGTCTGTTGGTATTTTGCAGTGTTAGGATGTTCATAAACCATATCTGCTATCATTTGCCGAAAGCCAAGATACCCATCTTTATTCCTTCCATAACTTGCGCTGTCTGAATCCAAGCCTTCACATATTTCACTTTTATATTGGAGGAGATGAGACAACCGTCCTTCATCATCGTAATCATACACAAGAGTTTGTGCATAACATTCCGATGCCCTTGCTATCGTGGCAATCGTTCGTCCCTTGTTATCAAAGAACTCCGTCAGACTGTTCTGCGGTGCATATTGCAAACGATGTACAGCATATGAACCATCCGAGAATCGAACGGAGTCATATTCTATAAATCCACAAGGCATCATCAAGGAGTCTTCCTTGTTGGTATTGTCAGAAGTACTTTGCAGTTGTTTGAAATAGGTTATTCTTATATCTTCTCTATAACAAGAAGCTATCAATAACAGTGCAACGCCCAATACAAACAATGTATAACGAGTCTTCATAATTCTTTTCCCTATATTCAGAAACATTCAATCAATATTGCCGTATAATTGTCATCTCCTTGTTTCTTACAAAGGAAATCATAAACGTCAAGTATCTCTTCCAAGGGTTTGTCATCCATCATCCTTGCTTGCAAAATTTCAGGAGCCATGCTTTTGTATAGTCCATCCGAACAAAGTAAAACTCTGTCACCAGTCTGTAGTTTGATTTGTCGGATGTCTGGTACTGCCACTTCTGGGCGGTAAGAGAAGAAGCACTTGGCAACAATCTCCCATCCAAAATCAAGCCGGATATGGTCTTTTGTCTGATAAAGTAATCCATCACCTGGCCTTTGTACATAACAACGACTATCACCAATATGCGCAATGGTTGCCACTTCGTTTTCAATACTTACCATGACCATAGTCGTACCCATCTCTGCATGATGAAGCTCAAATGCCTTTTGATCAATAGCACAATTTGCTTTCTTGCAAGCGAGTTTTACCTTTGAGTCACAATCGGGCGTACTGATATGCTTCTTCCAAAAGTCAGATATAGTATTGCATACCGTTTCACTGGCAGTCTCTCCAAAGGAATGACCACCCATACCATCACAGACTATTCCCATAAACCTGTTGTTTTGTGGCATATCAATGACCTTGTAAGCATCCTCGTTATTATGCCTTCTACCAGTCTTGCTTATTGTTGCATATCTTATCTCCATATTACGATTATTTTTAGTTTATGATAGTATAGAGGCAAATGTAACCTCTAATCTATCTGTAACGTAATATTTCCGACAATATTATATTCAATAATATGGGAATCATGGCTTGCTGTGTCATATTGTTCTATCAATAATATACTTGTGTTTGATACTTGATGTCATGTTCATCGCAATAATAGCAGATCTCGCTTTTCATGCAACTCCCATGTTTTTTGAACTTCTTTTTTAATGATTCGATAAGACTATAGTCGTCAGATGCGTGCAAAGACCTCATCAGACGATTGGTATTTGCCACATCAAAGAATACGAAAGACTCAACCTCGCCGTCTCTTGAATATTCTTTCTCAAATTCACCCATATCTTGCTCGGTAATGGTGAGTTTGCCATCTTCTATTTGCGCATAGATTCCTGTGAACTCACCATTCGTTTCATGTTTGTAGATAACCTCTTCCATAATTTCCAAGTGTTAATGTTTAGACAACCATTCCACAAGATTATTCACGATGCCATTGGCTAAATCCTTTGGACCATGAGTTTGTTCATTCGGTCTATTGATGATTACAGCCAAGGCATAGCGAGGTTTCTTGCGTGGAAAAACTCCGACAAAGGACATTTCTGCCAATTCATGTTCACCGTTTTCAAGTTCTTTGCCTTGATAGTTGCCATATACTCCTGCTATATCCACTTTCTTTGGGGCATAAGATGCTTGTATGCCTTTCCCTTTGTTCAGACCAATCAATACCTCTTGCAGATATTTACGTCCTAAAGGCGTAATATTATTGTAAGTTTCCTCTGTAACTGAGTCCCCTTGCAAAGTCGGGAATGTCAGAGTATTCTTCTGATAGACACCATTAAAGAGCGCAGCCAATTCCATGGCGTTTGTTTGCTTTTCGTCACTTGTCATTTTCTTCCATATACCAAAAGCATTGTCGCCACGATTTACCAAGAGTATCTTGAACATAGCCACGTTAGATTTATGTGTCAATGCTTGGCGACAAGTCATTACACCATAACCGCCAGACCGCCAGTTATGGTCACGAATGCTGATGCTGTCACCTATATTATATATGCCACCGCACAAATCCATCATGTCATTGAGTGAACCATTGATATCTGCCAACATAGGAGTAATGCCTACAAGTGTCAAAATGCGAGGACTACATGCTTGTTTCAATAGCTTGCCCTCTGAATAATCATCTCTATCTTTCTCCAATGCAACCCATGATTTCAGTCTTCCTGTTTGTGCGTCTATAACAGCAATCTGTCCGTATGTTCCATTCAACATTTTCAACCCCTCAGACAAAACATCTTGGCATTTTTGAGTCATCACGCTATCTATTGTCGTGCATTCATCAAGTTTTGCTACATATTCAGGATTGTCCATCCATACACCAACAGTTTGATTGTTTTCTCCAACCACGCCAATGGTGCCACGCTCAATCCCTTTTTCTACATAGAAGTAGAATACCTCAATGCCATCTTCTGACACATAACGACGTGAGAAACCTGCAACATCTAAATCTATCTCCGTTACATTCTCATGCTTCTCCAAGTCATAGATACCCTGTTTGCCACCTTTTGAAACAACGGCAAACTTGGCAATGCTACAAGTGTCTATCTGTTCGCATTGTTCCAATGGTACTTGGGTGATGGGCTTTTTGCCAAATGCTTCTTCTGCATCAATAGTGTCAGCCACTATCACTTCTTGGGCGAAGGACAACTGTCCGAAAAAGGCTAAAAACATTGTGATTAAGCCTAACTTGAAGTATTTATTTGTGTTCATGTCTTTTATATTTTTGAATTATTGCATTTCTTCCATTTTCTGAGTCCATATTGTTTGTAGTTCTTGTTGCTTTGGCTCTAAATATGTCTTGGCATAACTAAGAATATCGTATTCGGTAGTTTCATCGTCGCCATCTTCCTCAAAGTCACAAGTCATAGATATTCCTGTTTTGGAAAAAGCTGGTTCAAAGCCAACACTATATCTTATTCGATTTTCTTTGGCATTCAACTCCTTGCAAAACTCACGAGCCATATCAGCGTGTATATCACTTATGATAACTGCGCCAACAAGCGAAATTGCAAATTTATCATACCCACAAGAAAAGACTTTTACTATTCCTTGTGGTAAACCAAGATAAACTTCTCCTGTACCATCCTCATTGCATTTACTGATATTGCATCTAAGTTTTTCCTCTTCTGCCAACAACTTGGCAAGCAAGACATACGAGTGCCTGCTTCGGATTTCTCGTTTGTAAGAGCGTTTCTGGAACTTGCTGCAAATCCAACTGCAACCAATCATTTGCGCAAAGCCTATAACTATAAGCCAAAACTGTGTAGTAAACATTATCGAAGTATTAATGAGTCTGGCTATAAACCTACTTACAATTTGGTATGTTCAAGGAAGACTCAATTACAACATGCTCTTCATCAAAACATATACTCTTCAGTGTTACCTTTTCAAGCACACCTTTCAACTGCTCTATTTCTGCCATGTTTACGATTACTCGATTGTTTGAGTTCTGAGTTATAAAGTTCGTTTTGTCTGGCAAGAGTTTCTTCAAGAAAGCAATGGCAGGAGTGATAAGCAATTCAACCCCTAACTTACCACTATATGCTATCTGTAGGTTGGAACAATCTATTTTCTCAACACACATTTCTACGCCTATACTCTTCGCAAAGCCAAAGACCTTTATTTTCGTTGACACGGAAACTGTAGATGGAGCGACAAATGCCAACGACACTTCTTTCTTGAAATTATGCAAGATAAAATCTTGAAGCTCTGAATATTTTATTTTTACTTCCATAGGTGTTATATATTTAAATTTTGGGTTTAATTGCTTTTACCATCAATCAAAGACTTCAATGTAGTTGGTATATTCAGGAAACCACTTGTCAAGCAATGCATCTGTCTTTCGTTCGATTTCTGGTGTGATGTTCTTGCTCACTTTCTGATAGACAACTGAAAGAGAAAAAGCCTCGTCTATCCATCCTATGATAGGCAGACGCTTCGCTGAAATCAAATCTACTGGGAACACCAAATAGGATATGGTTGACAAAATCATCAACTTATCACTTTTTGGAGTGTTCTTGCTGACCATGATGAAATAGAGCAACAAGAGTGGACGAGCACTAATACGACCGACTTTTGTTGCATACTCTTGCAGTTTGTCTTTCAAAGCAGCAGTGTCTATAATACTTGGTTTATTCATGTTTTCTATGTTTTTTGTTGTACATTTTTATATTATAGAGTAGGGAAAGAAAAACTATCTATCACAGAAAAAGAAAAACTTGCAAACTACGATATTATTCGAGGTTGCAAGTTGTTATTTGTAGATTGGTATCTATTGTTGATGCCGCAACAAGGGATAAGGCTAATTTCAAATCGAAGGTAGGCTGATTTTATGTTGAAAGTTGCCAGATTTCTGTCCGCATGCCCCTCCTTATTTATTCTCAGTCATATCTCTTTATTTCAATCAACCCTTCTTCATTCAATTGTCTTCTTTGAGAGCAAGTAAGTTTTTTTTCAGAATAAGTCCAGCCTCTATCATCCTCATTGGTCACGTTGGCTATATTTCCATCATAAAAGACAATGCGCATCCGCTTATACAAGCAGTCGTTTACAAGGTATAAGTACAATGAGGCAGACTTCTTATTGATAGATTTATTCCAAATTTTATCTCCCCAATCTTTTGCGTCATCTATATATGAGCCTTCATTGAAAGATGAAAGGAAGTCAAAAATGTCAGATAGCAGTCCCATTCTTTATTTCTTTTTGTTACCAATCTTGGTTATACCCCAAAGAATTAGGATTACAACTATGGCGATAACTACATACATAGTATCACCCTCAGCTATATTTGAAAATATTGATAATATGCTCATTTTTGTATCTTTTTATGGTTTGTTTGTTCCCAATCTTTTAAATCACAATAGTATTTCAATGCCAAATCAATGGTGTCACGTTCCATGTTACACATTTTCTTTATTTCTTCATCTGTATAATTCAAACTCGTCATACACATACGGCAAAAACGTTGCGCCCAACAAAAAGGACACAATTTGTTCTTTCTATCGGTAAATGCCTTTAATAGTAGAAGTGCCAATTGTTCGTCAAAACCACATTTGACATTTCCAATCTTAGCTGTTCCACAGAACTTCTCACATGCATATAAATCTCCATCAACATTGATAAAGCAAGAATAGAGTTCTTGAAAACAAGTCTTGATGTTCTGTTCATTAGGTAGCTTGTGAAGACTCCTTCTGTCAATAATGTTTACCAACTTTTGAAAAGAACCACCCATAATCCCTTTATCTCCATTTACATAAGCAATGAACGCTTCTCTATAAAAGCTATCCTTGACTTCCCATGAGTCATACGAACGTGCGGAGTCTAAGAAGTCGGGAAGGATGTGAGAGATATGCACTGGATAATGCCCTTTGAGAACAGGCTCGTCATCCCATACTTTCGCAAGTTGCTTGACATCATTCCAAGAATACACAGTGGACAGAAACCTAACTCTTTGGTCAAATATGGATGGGTATTTCCTTTTGAATAACTCTAAGTTCTTTATTATTGTATCATAAGAGCCTTTGCCAGTAATAGTCTTTCTGCATTTATCGTGCATCATCTTGTTGCCGTCAATAGTGACATTGACAAGAAAATGCTCAAACGAAGCAAGCCAATCTATAACACTTTCTGTAAGTGCAAGTCCGTTTGTTGAGAGAGAAAATCGTATGCGCTGGCCATATATGGAATATAACTGACCTGCAATCCATTCAATTTTCTTCCTTGCTAACAACGCCTCGCCACCATAAAAGCAAACAGTTATCTCTGGAGTATTTTTGTCTGCGTGTGATTTTATAAATTCAACAACATCACCCAGCAACTCATAGGATATTTCCGTCTCATTATGCGCTCTGCGGTCTCTGTAACTTCCAGAATAGCAACAATAGGAACACCTAAGATTGCATTGTTGCGTCATTTCGATGGTGAACATCGTAATCCTACTACCATCAACAGTTGTAGGTTGGTTGAAACAGACAACAGGACAAGTTTCTTGTTCTTTATCTTTCGAATAAAGACTTATCCTGTTGTCTGTTACATTATACCACAGTTGCTTTCCTGATGATGTCGTGAATCTATGCATACGTTTTAGTCAGAATAACCATAGTCTGCGTATTTATAAGTGCTACCTGTATTGTATCTACATTCTGAGCGACAATCACATGAACCAATTTCTTTTTCGTCATCAGATGCCTCAACAGAACTTGGTTTGTTATAATGAGATGTTTCAACACTTGGCTGTTCGGTTGTTTCTGTGTTACCAAGCAATCCGCTTTTTTCTACGCCATCAACCAGTTCGTCGATTTTGTCACAAGTCTCTTGCACCTTTCCGTCCATCATTTCATTATAAGCTGTCAGAGGGTCATCAGACTCATAAAGTACATGGTAAAGTTCCTTTTGCGAATATGCATGGTCAAGACCATCTATCATATTATGAGCAACTTCCGAACTAAAACCTGCGTTACGCAACTGTTCATAAGTCGGGAAAGGATGCTCTGCGTCAAAACCTGAGTCAAAAGGATTGGTGTGAGATGTTCCCAATAAGTCTTCGTTTGGATCTGCTAATCCATTTGTTGAAGGCATCATGCCCTCATTAAAATCCATATCGTCCATAGCATTTATGTTTTTGAATGTTATTAACTATCCAACGACATATTGTCTGTCATGGCATCTGAACCATAATCAAACATATTGTCCATTGGCATTACTTCTGAAATGACATCATTGTCTGAATAGTCTATATGCGACCATCCTTCATCTGTGTCATCCATATTTAGAGAGTCATCTATTGTTCCAAAACTATCACTGTCGTAAGCGTAAACGAAATCATCGTATGACAAATCATCAGTGATACTCAATAAATGTCCATCAGTATAGTATGGCACATATCCCAATTCATCCACTTGCCAAATGTCCGTAAACTCATTGTGGAAAGGGAATTCTTGCAGCGCATAGTCAGTTGCAAAGTTAGAAACCTCCATACTTTGCGTTTCGGCATTGTACTGATAAGGAGCTGGTTCATCTGTTGCCATCATAAAGAAGTTGGAATCTCTCCATGAATGGGCGAACCTCTCAAAATCGTACTCCATGATTGAGCCGTTTCCTGGGTCTGTCAATACGACAGTTGAGTTTTCAGGATTGTTCGGGTCAATATTGACACTTGTGACAATAAGGGCATGGTCGGCATTTGTCAGATTGCGGTAGAACTCATATTCCTCAGAGCCTGGTTCTGCCCATAACTCATGCGAATCAACACCGACAATCACCCGATGTCCATCTTTCAATTCATTTATAAGGTCATACACTGATTCACAATGCTGTGAGTGTGTCCCAACATTGCAAGTTTCAAGCAAATTCCCGACATCGCTTGGTTTGGTACCACTTCCGTGATACCAGCCTTGCTCTGTTGCGTATGCTGTCAACTCTTCTTTTGGAATCTGTATTCCGTAATCACGCAATATCATCTCTTGACAACGAATCGCACAGATAGGGTCGTGGCCTTGAAAGATATTGGTGTCAAACTCAGTCTGAGTTACTTTTGGTCCAAATGTTAGCATTATAATTAATTTTCTGAAAAAAGTATATTTCCCCAATCTTTATTTAATGCTGTTAATTTGGAGACATAAGCAAATACTTTATCCCTTACATCGGAATTTATTCCAAACAATTCTATGAGTTGATTGATGAATTCTTTTTCTGTTTCATCAAGAAAACCGTCTATACAAACAACTCGTATGGCAGTTTCTAACAATACTTTTTTATCTCCTATATTTTTTGTTTCATTGCAAATTTCTTCAACAGTTTTTTGTGGGCTTTCTATAGGTTCAGATAATGGCACACCAAGTAATGCCATAGACAATTGGTCCAATAAATCTTTCTCTTTCTCATGAATAACCCCATCACAAAGCATAGCATAAATTGCTATGTCAATAATGTTTTCGTTAAGTTTTTGTTTATGTACAAGGTTATCAACAACGTCGGTAGGCATTATACCATTTTCTGCAAGCATGTTTCTTTTATACGCTAACACCTCGTCAAATCCAATTGTTATATCATCATACGTGAAAGCACTTGTACCTAGACGCTTTTTCTTTTGGGCTGCATCAGCTAAAGATAGAAGAATTGATTTTCTTATATCTCTCCCCGAAAAGCCTTCAAGTTTATTAGATAAGTTCTGATAATTCTCTTCTGAAAGAGGAACAGCAAATGGGAATTGTTTAGGCAACATCTTTTTTATAAGCAGTATCCTTGTGTCATTATCAGGAAGTTCAAACTTTATGGAATCGATGATTCTTGACTTGAATGCTTCATCAACATCTTTAAGTAAATTTGTTGAAAATATCACACACCCATTAAATTCCTCCAACAATTGGAAAAGTTCATTCGACATTCGGTTGTAATGCTTATCTGAACTACTTTCCGTATTCTCGATTCTGCTACTTAAAAAGGAATCAGCTTCATCAAAAAACAAAACACTATCATTCTCTTCTGCAAACTTGAATATTGCATGAAGATTTTTAGCACCTTCTCCAACCCATTTTGATTCGATTTCAGCATAGCTCGAATGAACTACCGATTTCTGCAAATAATTGCCAATAGCTTCTGCTGTCATTGTTTTACCTGTTCCTGCAGGACCGTAAAAACACAATATAGATTTTGTTGCTTTATCAACAGAAGAAAATCCCCAATCATTAAATATCTGTTCTCTGTTTTCTATAATTGACAATGCACGGAGAATTCTTTCTCTTGTTTCTGTATTTAGAATGACATCATCAAATGACCATTTGGGGTCTTTGGCATAAAAGATTGGGCTTTCATCGCCTTCCTCACCATGTGACTTTATATCGTTAGCAACATCCAAAGAATATTCTGTAAGTCCGATTGCTATTAATAATGGATAAAAATTATTTGGTAACGACAAATGTCCCAAGCGATTTCTCACAGAGTAAAGATATGCGTCACCATCAATAGCTTTTGACACCACAGAATAAATGTTTTCTGTATGTTTATGACTTTCTGAAAGTTCTTCTTTTGTTGGATTGACAATCAGAGTTATATATAAATCGACTTGACTGTCTTTTATATAGTCAACATTTTTGTTCTGCAACATATTGTTGAGTTGTTTCTCTATCTTGTTAAGCGAAGAACCAACTTCTAAAGTTGAATTGCAGTTATGTATTTTGTGAATATACTTAATATTTATCATATACGTATTCTTGAATATTTAGTAACATTTCCTCCTTTACTTTTTACTTCTATATCTTTAGTAGTACCATCTTTTTTTCTAGCTTTAAGATGATAAATTGTTCCGTATTCTGTATCATATTTATGCGTGATGTTTTCAACATCCGCATACATTGTTTCTGGAATCTCACTTCTTATTTTGGCTCGCAAGGATGACTCTGTAACGTAGTCTACATATAAGACTAAAGCTCCTGCACACAATAACGTCAAAGCTAGTATTTCTAAAATCATTATTCTACAGGTATCTCAAAAATTTTACCATCTCTAATAGCTGATAAATCATCTGCAATGCTATTAGGAATTACTAATTTTCTTTTTATAACTTGTTTCGTTTCCTTATCTAGCACAATAACAAGAATGCTTTTATTTAAATCCTTCTTTGGAATATCTATTCCTCCTTTTAATGCTTCTTTGGTTGCTATATTAGGAAGAATGTTTATGTAAGCTTTTTCGTATTGTTCTAATGTGTCACCTAATACATTATCAATCCAATCTATTATGGATTTCATAGACAACGACTTCACTCTTTGTATATCAGTTTCGTCTAACACATTAGTTAATTTTTTCTTACTATTGCTAATTCGGTATAAGCAATAGGATATTGCTGCAATAGAAATGATGCAAGCTGAAAGTAAAATTGTATTTTGTGTCATTTTCATCAGTCTGTTATTTTTGAGGCATAAATTCTTTTTCTTTTATGTGCAGCTGCAATTGTCGTGTCAAAACCTTTATCTGAACCGACAATCTTACTTCCACATATTTTTCCTTGAGAGTCTGTGACATATCCAAGGCTTCCTTTTCCTTCTCTTACTTTTCTAGAATATGTGGTTCCATATTCTTTGTCATACTTTTCAACAACTTGTATTACTTCAGGAGTCGGAGGAAGTACACCGCCTTCACTATCACCACCGCTAAAGAAATTTCCTATGGCATCAATAATAGAATCAATCATATCATCAATCCATTCAAAGAAAGCTTCTATAGCAGAAAAAATAATTCCTACAAGCCAAAACGCTGTTTCAAATAAAAAATCTGCTACGGCGCATACTGCATCCCAAGCCTTGCTTGCTACATTTTTAGCGCCTTCCCATAAACTACTAAAAAATCCCATCTTTAATCTTCAAAAGGTATTACATATATTGACTTTCCGTTATACAACTCTTTCATTTCTTCAGTGTCTGAGTCACATATAAAACAGAACTTAGGAGTTGTCCTTAATTCGAATTTGTCGTTTTTAGCAAGAAATGCGCAATATACAATTTTGTTCTTTGCACTGTAAATTCCTCGAATGACATAAACTTGATTAAGATTTTCTACATCATGCTCATCAATAGAGTCCAACCAATCGAGAACATTCTTTATAGACATATAAGTTCCCATCTTTTTGAAAGGGATGTTGCCATTGTTAACTCCATTTACAAAGAAAGTTAAGATGCTTTTTAATTCATCAACAGAATTTGAAGTCTGTGTAGCGTCTCCCCACGGATCTGAAGGTTCTACCTTTTGGGGAAAATTAGGAGAACCTTGTCCCATAAGACGATAGCCCTGTTCAACAAGCTTGCGTGCAACTCGTTCCTTTAGGCTAAGATGTTGTTTGTTGTTTGTTGTTTTCATTTTTATTAATTTTAGAGAATAATTATCAGTCAAATCTATAGAATAAAATTCTTTTTTAGTTCTATCACCTATGCCATTTTTTAATGCCTTATTTAAAAATGCAAAATACAGAACGTTATTGCATTTTTCATATATGCATTGAGAATATTTATCGTCACAGAACGTTCCAATTATTGTATCAGAATTCCATAAGCAAAAGATAAAGAAACTGGGATATAATGCGTCTTTTTGCAATTCGCGAATTATATCACAGATACTTCCTAACGATGTATTAACATCTTCTATTACCTCTAATGATTCCTCTTTTTTAATACACAAATTATCTATAACTTGCTTTATTTCCCCTTCTAGTACAGAAGAAAGGCCCAAATTGTGCAATTTTTTTATCTCCACAACATTAGCATTGGCATATTTCTCTATTGCGTGAATTTGTTGGCATGCTAATTTGTAGAACTCATCTTTTTCAACACATTCTTTTATTGATTGAAGATAATCCACGGACGTTTTTACACAAAATTCAGCATAGTTAGAATATTCTTTAAGATTGTTGATATTTTCCTTTTTTACCAAAGGTGTTAAACTTTGAATATTGCAAATTTTATGCAACATGGGTACAACATGATAAACGCCCCAAAAGTACTTATCTGCAACAAAACCTATCAAACTCTCAAGATAAGGCACAAACTCTTCAATGGTTGTGTTTGAAAAATCATCCGTCATTTCCTCTTTCTTTTCTTTATTATAGTCATAAGAAAAGATACGTTTTGAAGTCTCAACATCATCCCCATGAGGAATATCTATTCTGTAAGGAAGTTCACTATCCTTTCCCATACCCCAGAGTTTCACTCTGAAATGAAGCCAAGGATCAAAGTATGGTGTAACAACAAGTACAGGAACATTTTTCAGATTCGTTTTCAGCAGTTCTATATCATCAAGGTCTATCGGATTAGGTTGTGATACACCATGCTTCAAAGAACGACGATTCCATCCACCACCATAATATACAATAGGATGCGTTGATTGAGCATTCCAATTATTATTCATCTCTGCCTCTAACCGAAGGTCAATATCATCATAAAACATTTCATTGAACCAATCGCAGTTAGAAGGCGTAAAGATGCAATGCATATTTACAGATTGTGTAGTTCCATTGAACAAACTTCCAAATGATTCTCCTTTCATAATGAAAGGCAGAACATTGAGAGGCCAATTCTGGATAGTAAAACTATGCGCAAAGTTTTCCAACAAAGCATCATAATTGCTATTTATGTCCTCAACACGTTCTTTATGTACTTCCGCTTCAAGTTCTAACGCAAGCTTGGCTGATTCTGCTTGCAGCTTACGCATCCTTTCAAAGTCATGCTCAGCTGCCGCTTTTTGAAACTCACGCTGTTTCTTTTGAATTTCTGTAGTCTTCTTGCTGTTGGCATAGTTATTGAAAAATTGCATTCCAATACTTGCCACCATCATTGTAATCGGATCTATCATTGTTATGCCTCCAAAGATTTGTGGGTTAAACATTGAAGTTCCTTAGACGCTTTTCCTGCCTCTATTGCAAGTTGCTTGATTTCCTCTTTTGTGAGCAAATGTGAAGGACAATCAGACTTCTCTAACAGGTCATTCATCGTTTTATATTCATTCAACATAAATGAACATAGCTCCTTGTTATCCTCATTTACCAGCGATTTCAATACATTTGGATTATTCTTCAGATAGTTAGGGAGTGTTGGTGTACGTCCTTGCGTCATCAGCATATAACTATCACGAGCACAACCTGAAACAATCGTAGAGATTAAAGTTATGTGGTCTTGAATAGCTTTCTTTCCTTCCACAGTGAACTTTTGCTGAGGTGCGAGATATTCCGTTGGACAAGGAATTGAAAACAATGGTCGTATCATTGGCATTGCTTCGGATTGAGCCTCCCACATGGATGCCGTAAAATGAATGCTTCCACCTTGAAAGAAAGGAGATATAACCAAAGTTGGAATATTACTCATGATGGCATGTAAATTCAATATTGCAGAATTGTGAGCAACATCTTTGTCACACCATCTTCTATATACAAGATTTCCAAGTTGCATTTGAGTTTTATCCAACTCATTACAAATGTCATTGTAATCCAATGCTGCTTGCTTCGTATGCAATAGAACAACATTCAGAGGACAATCGCTGTTATATCCTAATGCTTTATAACTTTTAGCTGCATCCAGTAATTGAGATATTACTTTTTGCTTTATAGGCAAACATTTCATGAAATAGGTTCTTAACTCTTCTGTCTTATGCTGCAAAACAGTCTGTTCAAATCTTTCTTCGGCACGATACTTACGTGCAACTGCCATCTTTGCTCTCATATCGGCAACTTTCTGTGCTTCAAGTTCATCTTGAAACTCTTCTTTTGCCTTACGGAGTTCCAACTGGTGTTGCTGGGCAATATCGGCTTGTTTGTCTTGTTCCTTACGCCTATCATACCCAAACACAGATTGAAGTGTTGAGCTGATTAGCATATAAGGACTGAAACATGCTTGTTGATGTCCGTTCATATCTATAAATCGTTAAAATTAGTATTGTCTAAGTCTATGAGTTCATCATGATTCATAGTATCACTAAAATCTGTCTCCAAATGGTCTGATGTTATATCAGAAGAGTCTTCATCTAATCCTATATGGTCAGTCATTGATGAACTATCATCTTCTGTCCCCATTGCATCTGCTTCTAAAGAGTCTACTGCACAAGCGGCAACATCTAAATCCGCCCAATCACCAATATTCGAATAATCATTATCGTCCATTTGTGGAATCTCAAAATCTGTAGATGAAATATCTTCTGGAACAGTCAACTGCAAAGGTTCATAATTTGCAATTGTATCATCTATGGCATGGCAACTCGACATGATGTCTTGCAAAGAGTCATCTGCATGGATTGCCGATGCAATCTCATTCATTCCATCCTCCGTAAGATTTCCATCCAAATACGCAGCAAATTCCTCTATACTTACTGGTGGTACAAAATCTTTATGCATGACCTACCTCCTTTCTGAAAATTCGCTCGTACTGCTCTTTGGCGAGTTTATGCTTGTTATAATAGTTCTCCATTGACATACCCAATTCTTTTGCGGTTTCCTCATTGGTCTTCAGCTCTAAATATCGCAGACGTATTAACTCGCTGTAACGCTTGTTGGGCATCTGTTTGATAATTGTCAGAGCATCTTGACGATTGAGATTAGAAAAATCTATCTCTATAGAACCATAAATAGAATCCGTTCTATCACTCTCATCATCATTTTCTTTTAGATTGGAGTGAGAAATCTGCTCATGCTTAGGCATTTTCTCTTTTGTTTCAAACTGCTTGTAGCAATAAAACAAACATGCGGTCTTCAACCAACTTGTCAATGTACTTTCACCTCTGAAATTTTCCATCTGACATTTGCCTGTAGCCTTGCTTGGAGCAAGAACAACAATGTATATCTCGTCTATAAACTCCTTGCAATTTGCACAATCGGTATAGTAGTTGTCATAGATGGACTTAAACAGTGGATAGCATTGTTGGTAAAAGTATTTGCGTGTAACCATTTCGTCCTTGTTTATCAATGACTTGGCTATTTGCAAATCTTGTGTAAATATCTTTTTTACAATCATTGCTATATTTCTACATAATAAGGTACAGTAACCTTTTACTTCTGCTTATCTTCTACAACCTCACAATAAGCACTCGGTACGTATGCCGTCAAAACAGTCAGCAAGTTGTCCACAACAATGCCCACTCGCTGTTGTCCTTTATGACGTGCCACTATTCCCATAAAACCTTCAAACTCACCTTTTACCACTCGTACCAACTGACCTTTCTCGAACTTCTGGATTTCTCCAGAGACAATGATGACATCATCTTCCTCTGAAGCGCACGCTATTTTGAGACTTTCCATCTGATAGTCGGGAACAATCAATGGAGTTTTCTCTATTCTGCTGCCAATATGTGTATGGTGATAATAAAAACGAAGGAATGGGAGGTTTACGTTGTCGTAAACAAAAAGTTTGAGTTGTTCTTCTGTTCCGTGAGCGAAGAAGATGTTAGGTAAACGTGACTCAGTAACAACTTTGCGCTTACCATTTATAAGTTTAACCGTATCGATGGTAGGATAGAAAGCCGTAATGCCTTTGGCTGTCATATAGTCATATGCCTTTTTCTCTCTGCCATAAGTGGTACGTAAGGCATACCAATGAGGAACATCTTCCTCTTTTTGCGCTTTAGGCTTTACTGCTATATGTGCATTTCTGGTGGACACCCCTGTTTGTGAACTCTCCGCAGATACTGTGCTTTGAGCTTTGGGGAGGGTGTTGGAGGTAAGTCCAACACAGGGAGGAGTTTCACCACCTCCTACGGTGTGTACATCTTGCAATGCACGTTCATCGACTTTCATATCGGTGTTAACTTATTCTAAGCAGAACCCAGTTAATAAATTGACACAAAAAAGCGTGGAATCGTCCTGTTGCCCATTCCACAGTCTGAGGCTCTTGCATTGCCTATCTAAGTCGAACAGACAACGTCAGAGCCCACGCCGATATGAAAATCATTACCGCAAAGAGACCTATATATAACATTTGACTGCGCCCAAAAGGGTACAATCCATGCTTACAGGTCTCCACGGGATTGATATAATCACACCCGGGACATCTACCGTTGACCATATTCGAGACTTAGATTCTGAGAGTTTGCAAGATTTCAGACTGTCTCAAACACAGCGTCGATAAACGCCTTCTATGTCTGGACTGCTTTTCCCACCCAACACCCGCTTTTGTATAGATCTGTCAGATAAGTGACTTCACTACACTCAGCACGGCGTAGGCTGCCGACTCGATTATCTTGTAAGAACACGTCTAACTGTGACAAAAACGGTCGAGCATATACAGTCCGAGTACAAAAGTACGAAAATTAATCGAGAAAACAGCACTAATGATTGAGAAAATCTATTATTTGACGTGAATTTAAGACTATTTAAGCCAATTCGCTTGAATATCTCGATTATTTTGTGTAAGAAAGCGCACCGTAATAGATGACAAACATTCTAAAATATGCAAACTGCGCTACAAATAGAAAGCAAAAAGCGCACAGAGTGATACAACCATTTGGTATTTCTTCTCTGTACGCTATTATATAATTAAGGTGTAATGCTTAACTGATACCTCTAGGCATCGTTCCATTCATCACGATAATCGTCGTTCGCCCCTGCTTTCCTGGAGTAGCTTGACATTCTTTGCGATTTCCTATCTTTTCAACAAGCCATCTTCTAAAAAGCAATGCTTGGTATGTATCCATTTGAAGTGCTATGGCGATAATCACTTCCATATCATAGACATGCGCAGAATATCCATTTTCAAGTTTGATGTATTGAGAATGCTGGAAATCTTTCAGCACACTTTGTTTCCAAATGCGCTTGATGGTATTCTTCACTGCTGTCCCTGTTACATTCAACAGTTCGGCAATCTCCCAAACTGTCATCCACACCTCACCATGATGTGGGGCGTAGATGACCATATCTTCCTGTATTGTTATCACTTGTCGTTTCATACTATGCCTTTTTTGTGTTCGTATTATCGCTGCAAATATTCCCGAATGTGAATTCCTCAATGTGATTGAGTTGTTGGGACAACTTTTCTACATCCTTGCTCAACTTTTCCTTGGTAATCTTGGCGTACACTTGCGTGGTCTTGATGTCTTTGTGACCAAGCATGGAACTTACTGTTTCTATTGGTACACCATTGGAGAGGCAAACCGAGGTTGCGAACGAGTGCCTTGAGACATGCCAGGAAAGTGGCTTGGTGATACCGCATTTCTTTCCCAATCTTTTGAGCGAACGCAGACAACTTCTATAAGGTGGTACAGGAAAGACTCTGCCATCCTTGCACAATCCACGATATTTCTCCATTATCTGCTTGGGATAGTCAAGCAACTTGATGTCGGCTTCCGTTCCTGTCTTCTGTCGGTGGATAACAATCCACTCGCCATCGTCAAAAAATGTCTTGATGTTCTCTTCCTTCAAGTTGTACAAGTCAATGAATGCGAGACCTGTGAAACAGCAGAATAGATACAAGTCACGCACCAACCCCATATGCTTTCTGGTGATAGGAGTTTCCATCAACAGGTGAATTTCTTCTTTTGTCAGAATCTCCCTTGTTGTTTCCTCGTTCTTGTACTCGTATCGTCTGAAAGGGTCTTTGACGAGCCACTCGTTATCAATCGCCCGAAAAATCATGGCACGGAGATTACGGACAAACACCATTGCGGAATTTATCTTCAGTTGCTTGTCTATTCTAAGGAATGTCTCATAGTTCGTAATAAACGGCAGGGACAATTCTTTCAAGGCAATGTCCTTAACACGATAATGCGACTGCAAAAACTCGCCCACGTAAGCACAACCGATTCTATATTTTGTGAATGTGCTCAAAGATTTCATGCCAGCCTTGTATTGTTTTTCCATTTCATCCCTGCTTTGCTCATAGACTTTCATCAAGGTATGGCAGCGATACTCCAATCCAAGAAAAGCGTTCTTAACCTTGTCGGCAGAGACAAAGTTGTCTCGATCTATTATCTCCTGATAATGCTTGCTGATACTCACACGCATTTTGTCCAGTTTGCGGTTCACCTCCAAGGCTTGCATACTTTTTCCAGTCATGCGTCCGCCCTTGGTGTCCCACAAATTGGGATTCACAGTCATCTTGCAACTGAACTGTGCCTGTGTTCCGTCCACTGTGATACGTCCCATAACTGGAACAGTACCGTCTTTCTTTACTACCTGTCTTTTGAGGTAGAAGATAATTGAAAATGTACTCTTCATAACGTCATTCTTTTTTGCGTTCAAAATTAATACATGAAGAGTCTTTTCTTGCTACGCATTTCACGGCAGAACACGGCAAATTTGGTTCGTAACCAAAAATCTTACGTTGCTCATTAGTAACTCACTATAAATCAGAGCATTCAAATTCAATTCGTAACCTTCTTTATTCTTCCGAACCTCAACATTCCCCATTTGGGGTATAGGTTACGGATAGGTAACGTTCCTCTGTCTCATCTTGTCGTATTCCCGTCTTCGTCTGTCCTCGCCACTTTTAACCAAAATGAGGAAAGTAACTGATAACCAGTAAACTTTCCTCATTCTTCTCTCAAACACTTTTTATATGTACTTTCTGAAATACAAAGTTAAGTAGCGCTGCGCATTGCCTGTAGTCCTTTCTGAATCACAATGCAAAGATACAACCCTGAGAATCCGGCATTCACGGTTTCTCACGGTTATTCACTGTTTCTCACGGATTTTCTTTCTTTTTCTGATGATTAGCTCAGAAAGATGATTTATTCCAATGATAAAAGAGACTTGCTTATGACGGCTAAGTAACTTGCTTAGGATAGCTAAGTGACTTGGTTACGATAGCTAAGTAACTTACTTAGGAATGACGGATGACACTGGTGACAGGGTTTTCTTAAAAACTCTCTCACGTAGGCGGGCGGGAAACTTTTCTGAAAAATTTTTCCTGCCCGCCCGCGTGAAGAAAGTTTTAGAAAACAAGTGTCATAAGTGTCACTGGTGTCACAAATATCATTTGAAATAGTCAAACAGAAATATCGGGAAAGCATTGAGTACTGCTACTTTACAATCTTCGGTATTCACATACTGCTTTAATTGTGAGTTGAATATTTTGTCTTGAAGTATGTCTTCTTTAGATGCAGGCATCGAATTCTTCCCCTTACATAGATAGTTCGCTTTTCCCACATTCATTTCCTTTAAATATTCCCAATTCTGCTTGATTTCCTTCGTCTCTTCTTCTGTTGGCTCTCGGTGATCTTTCAGTAGGATGAAATCGAAACTGTCATACGCAGAAAAATCGGCAGATACACCTTTGAACTTACCACACTCAGAACGTGTTACAGAATACGTCCAATAGTTTGCATCGGGCAACTGCTTAGTATATCGTATAGACTCAACCATCGGATAGTCAATATAAAGCCTACCAAACTCCGTTTCATTATTGAAAGTTTCAAGCATTTCCTTTACCTGCCTGTTGATTTCTTCGAGAGATAAATTCCGGTTATGAAAGTCATAGTCGAAGAACAGATAGATTTCCGAAATGTCAGCAGAAGCATCAATATCCTTGAGCGGATTGTCTGCTTGACCGGCAAATTTCTCCATGAGTAAAGACACAATATCTCCATCGCCATCATACTCCTGCAAATCTTTGTATAGTTGATAGATGTTGTTGTTATAGGAACATACTATCTGCTCATCTCTGTTTGCAAAGTATAATCGCTGAATGGTGCGGAACAAATCCGGCTCCCGTTTTACTCCTTCAAAAACGAATAGTATCATACTTCGAATGCATTACCTCTAAACATTTTTTCTATATTATGCCCGAATCTCAACTCTTTTTGGGTGCAGTCGCTCAACGGCTTGATTTTGTTGTCTTGCAAGATGAAATTGCAGTCTGGGCGAAGCAAGTCGTTGGTCATCAGGTAGGTATTGTGTGATGACGTAAAAGCTTGACATGGAAGAGCAAAGAGGGTTTTGCAAACCTCATAAGAGAGTCTGAAATGATAGAAAGCATCAAATTCATCGATGAAAACGAACGATGCATTTGCCATCTGTTTCAGCCAGTAATAAAGCAGCATCAGAGATTGAGTACCCGTTGATGCAATCTTATCGAATGGAATGCGACCTAATCCAAATACGCAATACAACTCTTTATCATCATCCTTTGGATCCTGAAACTCAAAACTTTGTCCACTTACCCGATGGATGAAGTCCTCAAAGTCCCGAGTCAGCTGATTCTTGATGATATACTCATCGAGATTAGCCGGAGCAGTAGCCAACCCCATAAACTCATTTTTTTCAACACTTCTGAACCATAACATTGAGTTTACGAATTGCTGCAACTTCAGAAGATAATGCTCCTTGGCAAGAGGATAGGAAGTAAGCAGAAAGTTTACGATGGATACATTGTTGGCGTTATTGGCAAGGTTTGCCTTCACCGCAGAATCCATCGGGAACTCAACATCATCCAATGTCAAGACAGAATTCTTGTTGCAGAAAATAAGTTTGTTATTCACAACAAGTTCTTCTTCCTCCAGTTTTCCATCAGGCGATTTGCTATATGTATATTGTAACGTATCATCTCTAAACTTGAAGGCATATTCAAATTTTACGGGGAAGTTCAACTTTCCCGTATATGTAAAGTTATCATAATAGTTCACCTTCTTCCACTTCTGTGAAAGATGATTGGTGATATCGAAGATGGCCATTGCAAAGTTCGACTTGCCAGAACCGTTAGGTCCATACACGATGCCATTCTTGATGATACCATCTTTAATGGCAAAAGTATTGAACGAATAGTTACTTGGTTTCGACAAATCCCATTCTATGCGATTAGCAAATCCTCTATAGTTCGTTACGGCAAATTTTACTAACATGGTTCTATATACTTTATTTTTAATTGATAACGAAATTGTTGATGCAAAGCAAACACACCCCAAAACGATGAAAACCATCATTCAATTATTATAATGTCAAGTGCTGCTTAGCATTTGCAAAGATATATAAAAAAACAATGCACCGTAATTATTTTACGGATATTTAAGATAATAATCAAGTATCAATAATCATTGAAAGATATAGGAGAAGTGATCGAAAGATATAGGAGTAGCAGCAGGAAAGTATAATAGAAGTAATCGGAAGATATAGGAGAAATTGCCAGAAGATATAATACCTGTCTTCAAGATTGTTAACACCTTGAACCGCACAACAGCTGTTGTGCGCTTGCATATCAGCTGTTGTGCAGATGCACATCAAGTGTTGTGCGGATGGAATCCAGCTGCTGTGCGGTAAAAAAGGAAAAAGTTACCCAAAGGTAACTTACCTTAGGGTAACTTTTTGTAATTATTAGCCAATCTGAGCTGATCTTAAAAACTTATTTCAACCTATGCAGCGGGCACATGATGAGCCTTCCCTCATCATCACGCAAGTGCATACCACTGCCTAGGCAATAGCGGAAGTGGCGGCACTGGGCGCACTCATCCTTGCGCATCCACTCTCGGTTGCGATAAGGGGCAAAACGATGCTGCCACACTTCCATAAAATCATCTTGGTAGATGTTGCCTTGATGATAATTGGAACGGATGCTGGCACAGGCAGAGATGGAGCCATCCACCAAAACGGAACCAACAGTTACGCCAGCTTGGCATGAATAGAAATGATTGCGGATATCGCCCTCGTAATTGCCCATAAAGCCCTCACAGCCGTAGCTGCAATCAATCAAGCCCTCCTTACGAGTAAGCTTGATGAAGTCTAAGATGCCACGGTATTCTTCGGGAGTGAGGTGCATATCGGGGTCGGTGGCTGCCCTACCCACTGGGAATACAGCTACGACTCGCCAGTGCTTGACACCTTTATCTATCAGGAATTGCTTGATGGCAGAGAGGTGGGGATAATTGCGACGATTCACACAGGTGAGGATGTCAAACTTAATCTCTGGATGAGCCACCAGCATATCTATCGCCTGAGAAACCATATCGAAGCTATACTTGTTGCCTCGCATCCAGTTGTGCTCCTCACCCAATCCATCCATACTGATGGTCATGGCATGGAGACCAGCACGGAGCAAATCATTGAATTTCTGAGGAGTAAGATATAGGGCATTGGTCACCATACCCCAAGGGAAACCTTTCTGATAGATGGCTGCGCCACACTGGGCAATGTCTTCACGCATCAAGGGTTCGCCACCCGTTACGATGACAAACACTTGATGAGGATCGGTATGCTGCCCGATGTTGTCTAGTACTCGCAAGAAGTCTGCCAGAGGCATGTCTTGCTGCCCTGCCTTCACCTTGCAGTCGCTTCCGCAATGGCGGCAATGCAGGTTGCAGCGCAGGGTACACTCCCAGAAGAGTTGGCGCAAAGGATGCTCCTTCACCTTCTGCTGATAAAGACTTCGAGCTATCTCCAATGCCAGGCGGCGACGAAGGGATAAAGATTCTGGATTTGTCATACGACTACTTCTTTTTCTTCATCTTGCCATTGGCAGTAACCTCAAAAGAGCCCCAATTCCAATCTCCTTTACCTTTTTCCACTTGCTCTACAGTGATATTTTCCGACTTGATGGTATCCGTGGCAAATTCACCACCATTGGCTTCACCATCTACATCTTCGAGAATCACTTTCAGTCGTTTCTCTTTATGAACCCAGTCGATGGCGCCATCCATGCTCTTTTCCTTGGTAACATAATTGCCCTTACTATCGGTATAAGCTGAGTCTATTCGATAAGCCCCGTCATGACCATAGTCATCTACCACTACCGCCTTGATGCCCTGGATAGGGGTGCCATCTTCGGCTGTAACATTACCCTTAGCATGAAAAGAACTAGTTGGAGAGCCATACAAACAAGGTTCATCAGTTCCAATCTCACCGCAAGAAGAGAATCCCAGCAGCGACAAGAGTGTGGCTGCCAAAGCATTGTACCAATGCAAAAACTTCACTTTCATAATCTTCCCTTTTATATTAGTTATACTTCTACCAAGGAAACGCAGCAGAAGGAAAATATCCCCTCTGTAATGGGGACATTTAACCTTTTTTATCCGTTCTAGAGAGCATTTTATCTACCCAGTAGAATCTTCTTGATGTCATTGAGCTTATTGAGAGCCTCAACTGGCGTGAGATTGTTCACATCCAAGCCAAGTATCTCATCCCTTATCTGGCTGAGCACAGGGTCATCCAGCTGGAAGAAACTCAGCTGCACACCCTCTTTATGTTCATCCAGATGCTGCACGTTCGGCTTGCCAGCACCTCCAACTCCAGCATTATCCTGCTCCAACTGCTTCAGGATATCGTTGGCACGGTTCACGATGCTGCGCGGCATTCCGGCAATCTCTGCCACATGGATACCGAAGGAATGCTCGCTGCCACCCGGCTCCAGCTTGCGAAGGAAGATAACCTTACCATCCACCTCCTTCACACTCACGTTGAAGTTCTTGATGCGAGGGAAATTCTTCTCCATCTCGTTCAACTCGTGATAATGAGTGGCAAAGAGCGTACGGGCCTGCGCCTTCTTGTGCTCATGAAGATATTCCACGATAGCCCAGGCGATGCTGATGCCATCGTAGGTGGATGTTCCACGACCCAACTCATCGAAGAGTACCAACGAACGGGGCGACACATTGTTCAGGATGTTGGCAGCCTCCGTCATCTCCACCATAAAGGTTGATTCACCCAACGAGATGTTATCGCTGGCTCCCACACGGGTGAAGATCTTATCCACCAGACCCACCCTTGCACTCTCGGCAGGAACAAAGCAGCCCACCTGAGCCAGCAGCACGATGAGCGCCGTCTGGCGGAGCAAGGCAGATTTACCCGCCATGTTAGGACCGGTAATCATCATCACCTGCTGCTTCTCGGTGTCGAGCAACACATCGTTTGGCACGTATCGCTCGCCCAGTGGCAATTGGGTTTCAATCACAGGATGGCGTCCCTGCTTGATATCCAGTATCTGCGAATCATCAATAACCGGGCGCACATAACGGTTCTCATCCGAAGCCTTGGCAAAAGAGAGGAGACAGTCCATGCGGGCGATGAGGTTGGCATTGATCTGAATCTGAGGGATATACTCCTGCATAGCAGCAATCAACTCATTGAAGAGTCGTGCCTCCAGAATCAGGATCTTCTCATCGGCACCGAGAATCTTCTCCTCGTATTCCTTGAGTTCCTGGGTAATATATCGCTCAGCCTGTGCCAGCGTCTGCTTGCGGATCCACTCCTCAGGCACCTTGTCCTTGAAGGTGTTGCGCACTTCCAGATAATAACCGAATACATTATTATATCCTACCTTCAGACTGCTGATGCCCGTCTTCTCGATCTCCCTCTCCTGAATCTTCAGAAGATAATCCTTGCCATGACGGCTGATGGAGCGCAAATCGTCGAGTTCAGCATTATACCCATCGGCTATCACATCACCCTTGTTGACAAGCTGAGGCGGATCAGGCTGAATCTCCCTGGCGATGCGGTCCTTCAGGGTTTCGCATACGTTGAGCTGCTCTCCCACTCGCTTCAGGGCATCGTTCTTGGCATGCTGGCAAGCCACCTTGATAGGCTGGATGGCTTCGAGCGCATTCTTCAGCTGCACCACTTCTCTAGGCGATACTCTGCCCACGGCTACCTTGGAGATGATACGCTCCAGGTCGCCGATGCGATGAAGCTGGTCGTCGAGAAGCTGACGGAACTCCGGCTCCTTGAAGAAATACTCCACGATGTCTAGGCGCTCATTGATAGGGCGCACATCCTTCAGCGGGAACACCAGCCAGCGGCGGAGCATTCGACCGCCCATTGCCGTTACAGTCTTGTCGATGACGTTGAGCAGAGACAGACCATCGTCCTGCATCGGAGCCACCAGCTCCAGACTTCGGATGGTGAATCGGTCCATGCGCACGAACTTATCCTCTTCGATGCGCGAAAGTGCCGTGATATGGTTGATCTGCGTATGCTGGGTAATCTCCAGATACTGCATGATGGCACCGCTGGCGATGACACCATTCTTGAGATGTTCCACACCGAAGCCTTTCAACGACTTGGTCTTGAAGTGTCCCAGGAGTTTCTGCATCGCCGTCTGCTCGGTGAAAACCCAGTCGTCGAGTTCGAAGGTGCAGTATTTGGTACCGAAGTATTTCTCGAAATCATTCTTTCGGGCACGGTCGTAGAGCACCTCTTTCGGCATGAAGTTACCCATCAGTTTCTCTACATAATCATAGGTTCCCTCGCCGGTGAGGAATTCACCGGTAGAAATATCGAGGAAGCTTACGCCGCAGGAAGTCTTACCGAAGTGGATGGCAGCCAGGAAGTTATTCTCCTTGTAGTTGAGCACGTTGTCGCCCATCGCCACACCAGGAGTAACGAGTTCGGTGATGCCACGCTTCACCATCTTGTCCATCTGGCTCAATCCCTTCTTGCCCTTGATTTCCAGGCGTTTCTTCTTCGGGTCTTCCAGCTGATCGCATACGGCAACTCGCTTTCCTGCCCTGATGAGTTTAGGCAGGTAAGTATCGAGTGCATGATGAGGGAATCCCGCCATCTCGATGCTGCCCGTAGCCCCACCGTTGTTTCTTCGGGTCAGGGTGATGCCGAGAATACGGGAAGCCTCCACCGCATCTTCGCAGTAAGTTTCGTAGAAGTCGCCACAACGGAAAAGCAGCAAAGCCTCGGGATGCTTGGATTTCATCTCGAAGAATTGTCGCATCATCGGCGTAAGACCTTTGTTATCGTTTGCCATTATCTTAATTTTCTTATGTTTGCCTTTATATTTTGTTAGAATTGCAAAAATAAGAAAAAAAGGGGGAATCAACAAAGGATTTAATCTATTTTTAAACTTTTCCCCCATAAAACAGAAAAAGTGCCCCCTTGCATCCCTGCAAGAAGAGCACTTATCCGATGAATTACATGAATACACAAGTGTGTAAATATCTTATTTCTTAGCTTTAATTACGAAGCTGAAGCAGCGGTCCTGATAGTGCATGCGGTACTTCTCCATTGGCGAAGAACCCCAACTGTCAATACAACCCAGACCAAACTGGCGCTGCTGGATGTGCAACTGTACGAGACCCTTTTCTACCAGGTCGCCGCTGTGCTGTCCCCAGGCATGCTCCTTCTCGATACCTGCATCCAAATCCTCTACCAGATAAGGGATGGCGCTGCACTCCATAGGAGCATAGCCCTCGAAGGTGATTCCCTTGCCGGTGGTTGGGTTGAAGATAGAGAAGTAGCGGATGTCTGTATGGTTACCGCTCTCCTGTGGACGGACGTATGGATAATACTCGTCCTTCACGTTAGCCTCATACTTTCCGATGAAAGATGAAGAATGACGGTCGATGTAGTTCTCCTCCGGACCTCTACCATAGTACTCCAACTTAGAGAAAGAAGCAGGCATCTGCAACTGCATGCCGTAGCGGAACAGATCAGCTACCTTAGCCTCCTTGTCTGTTGTCATCTTTTCTGTAACTGTCACTTCACCAGCCGCATTGATACGGTAGCGGAGCATCAGTTCAGCCTTCACCTCAGGCATCTCGAAATTGGCAGTCAGCACCACGCTGTCCTTGCTCTCACTCTTGTCGAATGACTTCAGGTTCATCTGAGGATTCTTCCAGACTCTCATCTTCTTCTGGAGAGATGCACCATAGTCGTTGTCGGTAGGAGCACGCCAGAACTCTGGAGTCATGCTCTCACGGAACTTCAACATTGGTTCGCCATCCACATCGAGGTAATCAATCATACCGGTCTTCTTGCCGATGGTAACCGACATTCTCTCTGCAGAAACCTTCACATAGCTGTTGGTCTCCTCAACCTCAATCTTGCTGCCGGTGTTGGCAGGAGCATCTACCTTGTCGAACTCATATCCGTTGAGTACAATCTGCTGGCGAGCCATCACCTGACCCTTGTCAACCAGAGGCTGGCTACCATCACTTGCAAAGGCAAAGTTAATGGTGATTTCCTCTGTAGCGTGCTCAGCCTCAGCCTTTTCGATGGCACTCTTCAGCGCCTCGCTCTTCACCAGCTTGGTTGCCTGTGGAGCAATGCCCTTGGTATCAGGAATCGTTACGGTAGTCAACTTCACGCCGTTGGCAAAGAGGGTAGCTGTCAGGTTCAAGTCATCAATGTTCTTGAAGAAATTCTCGTTATAGACATTGAAAGAACCGTTCTCTGCATCAAAATCCTTGATCCAGACGTTCTGGAGAACATACTGAATCTCATACGCATGAGGATTCAGACGGCGGTTAGGAGCGATGATACCGTTGCAGTTGAAGTTGTAGTCACTGCCTGGATAGCGACCGTAGTCGCCACCATAGGTAAAGATTTCCTTGCCGGTGACAGGACTCTTGTCGCGCAGACCCTGATCAACGAAGTCCCAGATATAACCACCCTGGTACTTAGGATACTTGCGGATCAGGTCCCAGTACTCCTTGAAACCACCCTCAGAGTTACCCATGGCGTGGGCATACTCACACTGGATGTATGGCTTGGTACCATTGCTCTTGCAATAGCTCTCGCTTTCCTCGTAACCGATGTACATCGGACAGTAGATATCTGTCTTGCTGTCGTATCCGCCACGTTCATATTGTGCAGGGCGGGTCTTATCGCACGCCTTCACCCAGTCGTAAGCCTTCTCGAAGTTGACGCCGTATCCGCACTCATTACCCAGACTCCATACGATGACGGAAGGATGATTGATGAGCGGCTTCACATTGCCCTCGTTGCGCTCGATGTGAGGCACGATGTACTCAGGGAACTTGGCAAGCGACTTCTCTTCATATCCCATACCATGAGATTCGAGGTTTGCCTCAGCGGTGATGTAGATACCGTATTCATCACAAAGGTCATACCAGCGAGGATCACATGGATAGTGGCTGGTACGAACGGCGTTGATGTTCAACTGCTTCATGATCTTGATATCCTGAATCATGCGCTCCAAGCTCACTACGTATCCACCGTCCGGATCCATCTCGTGGCGGTCGGCACCCTTCACCAGCACAGGCTGTCCGTTAACGAGCAGCTGTGCGTTCTTGATTTCCACGTTTCGGAATCCCACTTTTTGCGGAATCACCTCAGCGGCGCCCTGCTTGTTCTTCAGGGTGATATATGCCTTATATAAGTAAGGAGTCTCAGCCGTCCAGGCATTTACCTTTGGCACCTTGATGACGCCCTGTGCACCTGTAGCCTGTGCAATCTGCTTGCCATCCTTATCACACAAGGTGATGGCAACGTCTGTCTTTCCTCCCTTCAAGGAAACCTTGTAGTTCAACACACCATCCTGGTAGTTGTTTTCCAAAGCAGCGTTCAGACGGATGTCAGCAGCATGCAGTTTCGGACGCGCATAGAGATACACCTCACGGGCGATACCCGTGAAGCGCCAGAAGTCCTGGTCCTCGAAATAAGAACCATCGCACCATCGCATCACCTGCATGGCAATAAGGTTCTTTCCCGGCTTGAGATATTTAGAGATGTTGAACTCGGCAGCCACCTTGCTGTCCTCGCTGTATCCCACGTACTTGCCGTTCACCCAGAGAGTCAGGTTACTGGTGGCAGAACCCACGTGGAAATACACATCCTTTCCCTTCCAGTTCTTAGGAAGCTCGAACGTACGGCGATAAGAACCCGTATAGTTGTTGAGCTCGCTGATGTAAGGAGGGTTCGGGTCAAACTGAGTTGCCCAGGCATATCCGATGTTCTTATAGGTAGCATCACCATATCCGTTCAACTCAAACAAACCAGGCACAGGGAAATCCTTCCACTGTGAGTCATCATACTTCAGAGCAAAGAAGTTGGCAGGACGCTTGTTGTGGTCCTTCACGAAATTAAACTTCCACATACCTTCCATGGAAAGGTAGTTGGCCGACTTCTTCTTATCAAAACTCTGCGCCTTCTCCAAATTCTCGAATGCGAAGAAATTGGCACGTCGAGGCTCTCGGTTCTGCTGATTGATGTTCACATTCTGCCAGCGAGACTCACTCTGAGCCAGCGCCCCACTGCTCATCGAAAGCATGGCAAGGCAAAGTGATACATTTGCGATGGTTCTGATATTCATATTACTAATCAGTTATTGATATTACTTCTTAACTCCTTTAACTTCTTAATTCAATTATTTGTGGAAATACTGAGTTCCCTCTACTGCTGTGAACTTCTTCTGATTATCCTTGCGCATTTCGAGGTTGAGGTTGCTCCACCAAGATGGCCATCCACCAACGATATTGCAGAGATAAACGAACTTCACAGGATGCAGACCCTTAGCCAGAGCTACAGCATTGTCGCTGTTGGTACCAGCCTTTACGGCACCCTCGTTGTTGATCACGAGCTTGTTGTCGATCCAAACCTGCTCCATGCGGGAAGAGAGATAGTAAACACCATCCTCAGGAACATTGATGAATCCCTCAGCAATCGCACCATAGTTGTTGGCACCACGCAAGGTAGCAGCATCGTCTGGCTGGCTCACCTTCATCTTGTTCAGGTTGGTAACAGTACCGCAGTCCTGCCACTCAGCATCAGCAAAATCCAACTGATTCACCTTCAAGTAATTACCCTTGATACGGCGCAGCTGCAAGCCAGCCTTGGTATCGCTTACATTCACAGCAGGAGCATAGTTCTGCTTCTCTACGTCGATGGTTCTCACCTTGCTCATCTTTCCAGAAGGCAATACGGTAGCAATCTTGATGGTCATATTACCGCTCACCTTGATAGGCTCGGTATAGACAGCAGAAGCTGGAGTTGGAGTAGTACCATCCAAGGTATAGACCATCTTCATTGGACGTGAAGTCTGGAAGGTAACTACGGTATCCTTGGTAATCACTACCTTGTCGCAAGAACCGTATGGCTGCTCAGGCAATGGGATATGATAACGTACGTGGCGCTCATCCAGGCGTACGCTGTTGGCATCTACACGGCGGGCGAAGTCTGTGAAGTTCTTCTTCTTGGCTGGTGACCATGCAATCTCAGCGAGAGCGAGAGAGCGAGGATACATCTGATACTCCATCTTGGCATTGGTGTACATATACTCCGACCAGTTATTGCACTGCACACCGAGGATATGCTTCTCCAGTCCCAGAGACTTGATGGTATCTGGCACAGGCTCATAGTTATATGTTCTAGAGAGATAAGCAGGAGCACTAGGAATAGTAACCGGCTCAATCTTGTAGTCGCCCTGATAATGGTCGAGATACAAACCGCCGCTACCAGGAGTCATGATTACGTCATGCTTCTGCAAAGCAGCCGAAATACCTCCGGATGTACCACGCCAAGACATCACGGTAGCCTCAGGGCTCAAACCACCTTCGAGGATTTCATCCCAGCCGATGATTTTTCTGCCGTACTTAGCCAGCATCTTCTCCATGCGCTTGATTACGTAGCTCTGGAGTCTTTCCTCAGCAGAGTGCTTGCCGTCAGCCTGCAAGCCTTCGGCCTCGATGCGCTTCTGGCAGGTAGGACAGTTCTTCCAGCTAGTCTTAGGGCACTCATCGCCACCGATGTGGAAATACTTGCCAGGGAAGAGAGGCACAACCTCGCGAACGATATCCTCCAGGAAGTTGAACATATCTTCCTTACCCGGACACATCACGATATCCTCAACACCCCAAACCATTCTAGGAGTCCACTGCTCGCCCTTGCAGGAGAGAGATGGATAAGCAGCGATTGCTGCCATCATGTGGCCAGGAAGGTCGATTTCAGGAATCACGGTGATGTAGCGCTTGGCTGCATAATCCACGATGTCCTTGATTTCCTCCTGTGTATAGAAACCGCCATAGGTAGAACCGTCACCCTGGAGGCGATAGCCGCCGATGGAAGTCAGCTCAGGATATTTCTTTATTTCGATACGCCAGCCCTGGTCCTCAGTGAGGTGGAAGTGCATGGTGTTTACCTTGAACATAGACATGATGTCGAGCTGCTTCTTCACATTTTCTACGGTGATGAAGTGACGGCATGGATCGAGATGGAAGCCACGGTAGCCGAAGCGAGGAGCATCCTGGATGTCACAGCACTGAGCCACCCACTTCACGCCGCTCACCTTGGTAGCGCTCTCCACCTGTGCAGGCAGGAGCTGCATGAAGCTCTGCATACCATAGAAAGCACCCTTACCGGTCTTTGCCTTGATTACTACGCCCTTGCTGGTAACTGTAAGGCGATAGCCTTCCTCAGCCATCTTCATGGAAGGAGAAATCTGGATAGAGATATTTCCCTTCTTGCCGCCTACGGTTACATCATAGCCGGTAGATGCCTTCAGCTTATCAGCCATATACTCTGCGATGTTCTTGCCATCCGCAGTCTGATAAGAGATCACTACCTTTTGAGGCAATACAAACTCACCCTTCTGCACCTGTGTTTTCACAGGCACAGGGATAATATTAATATCTGCAGCTACAGCCTGAGTTGAGACTCCCCCCAACATCGCTGCGCAAGCTGCCAACGAACCTAAGAATTTGTTGATTTTCTTCATATAAAGTTGAATATTGTGTTAGTTGCAATGATTGCCTCCCAGCTTTTTTGCGGCTGGAAGGCAAAGTAGATATATATTAATGTTAGTTAGAAACCTCGATAATAATATCTTTTATTTTTAGTTGAATACTTAATAAAATATTTTATTTTGCAAAGATACGTCTTTTATTAATTAGTTCCATCATTTTTAGGTTAATAAATCTAAAAGGCTTTTATTTTTTTAGTTTATTGACAAGAAGCGGCTATTAATAAGTGTCGTTTTTACCATTATATCAATCAGTTATGGCTACATAGGGTTTATCTGTTGCTGAAATGATTGCAGATAAAATCACTCTTATGTCTCTATATATAAATAGGTATAATACTAAATCACGAAGCGCCGAAGAGGAAATTTGCATAAAAATAGCCCCAATTAAGTTTTATTAACTCACAAATCATTGTACCAAACTTAAAAAAGAGTATCTTTGCAACAAAAAAATTTTAGTTATGGCTAAAGACATAATAAAATATATTAAGAACATCAACCGAAAACCTTCTGTTCCTAGACGACTACTAGAGCAGTTCATAGCAAAGGGCGCTTCTACCATACCTGAATTATCAAAGGGTATAGGGGTGAGCCTCCCGACAACGACGAACGCTCTGAATGAACTGATGGGACAGGGACTTGTCAGGGAGATCGGAAAGAAAGCCGATTCCGCTGGCCGAATCCCGATGGTTTACGACCTGGAACCTACCGCAGGTTACTTTGTTGGTGTGAACCCGGAAATGGACTGCCTCGCTTTGGCAGTGAGCGACTTCTGTGGCAATCTGATCACAGAGAAGCAGAAAGTTCCTTATGTGTATGAGAATACGCCTGAGAGCCTTGCCGAGATGGGAAAGATTATTAATGTCTTTATCGACAATCTACCTATTAAAAGAGAAGAAATCCTGGAAATTTGCGTCAACGTGGCAGAACGCGTGAGATCTCTGGAAGGAAGAGCATACAACATGTTCACGTTCCTGGAAGAACCTCTGGCTGAGAAGCTCACAAAGCTGTTGGAGCTTCCAACCTGCATCGAGAACGATTCCCGCAGTATGACCTACGGAGAGTTTATCAAAGGATGCTGTAAAGGTAAGAAAGATGTCATCTTCGTCAACATATGCTGGGGTTTGGGCATCGGAATCATCATCGACGGCAAGCTGTACTACGGCAAGTCGGGATATTCTGGAGAGTTCGGTCACATGACTGCCTACAACAACAACATCATCTGCCATTGCGGCAAGATCGGCTGCGTGGAGACAGAAGTATCGGGCAGAGCACTCAAGAGAAAACTAACGGAGAATATCCTGGCTGGCAAGCCATCCATTCTCTCGGACAAGGTACTCAAGAAGAAAGAGGAGCTTACGCTGGAAGACATCATGGATGCCATCGCTAAGGAAGATGTACTGAGTCTCGCCACCCTGCAACACATCGCAGATGAGTTGGGCAAGCAACTGGCAGGCATCATCAATATATTCAACCCAGAGATGCTGGTCATCGGCGGAGAAATGTCTGTCACAGGCGATTATCTCACCCTTCCAGTGAACATGGGAATCAAGAAGTATTCGCTCAATGTCATGAACGAAGATTCACAAATCGTCACTTCTGAGCTGAAAGACCAGGCCGGTGTCATCGGAGCGTGTCTGATAGCTCGACAGAAGTTGCTTACAATATAAAACCTATCACGACTAGCGGCATCTGCATCGTCTTAGGCGGCGCGAATAGGTGCCCATATATCAACATTATCGCTGCATTCTAGCTTTTAGCTTGATGACAAAAAATGCAAATATTACTACACCTATATGAGAACAATTTAAAATGACCTATGACACAAAGGGGCAAATTGTAGTTTGCAGCAAATCTGAGTTCAAAGTTACTTCCTTGTAAGGGGGTAATGATATGAATTACGAGGGGCGCGCCAACCAATGGCGCCCCCTCTTTCTAAAGACAACAACAAAGCTAAAAATAAATAGCTAACAATCATATAAGACTACTCCAGAAGAAGTAGCTGATGATAATAAATGAAATAAACCAAAAACATATATTAGTCCTATGAACAAAAGGGCAAATTTGTATTTTGCAGCGCTGTTGGGTGCCATGTCACCACTTAGCACTGTCACTGCATTGGCAGCTCAGAGCAATTCAGCAATTGCAACCGCTACCCAGCAGCAAAACTCATGTAAAGGTACAGTAAAGGACGCTTCTGGCGAGCCTATCATTGGTGCTACCATCCGTATCGATGGCAAGACCGGCGGTACCGTGACCGACCTTGACGGTAACTTCGTCCTTAACAATTTGACTAAGGGCGCTAAGCTCACTATTACTTACGTAGGTTACAAGGCCCAGACAATCACTTGGAACGGAACTCCATTAGACATCACTTTGCAAGACGATGCCAACGTACTCGAGGAGACTGTAGTCATCGGTTACGGTACAGTAAAGAAGGCAGACTTGGCAGGTTCTGTTGCTGTGATGGAAGGCAAGAGCTTCAAGGATCAGCCAGTTGCACGTGTTGAGGATGCCCTCAACGGTCGTATGTCTGGTGTACAGGTTATGTCTAGCGGCGTACCTGGTGGATCCATGAAGATTCGTGTCCGTGGTGCCAGCTCAGTAAACAAGAGCAACGACCCTCTCTACGTAGTAGATGGTATCGTTCGCGAGACAGGTCTTGAGGGTATCAGCCCTGAAGATATCCAGAGCATTCAGGTATTGAAGGATGCTTCTTCTACCGCTATCTATGGTGCCCGTGGTGCCAATGGTGTTGTAATGGTACAGACCAAGAGCGGTAAGGCTGGTGTTACCCAGGTTACCTTCGACGGCAGCTTCGGTTTCTCTAACGCTTACAACATCCCAGAGGTAATGGGTACCAAGCAGTATGCACAGGCTTTGGTTGACCACAAGGGTGTGGATCAGAGCGCTGTACAGGATTATTTGAATGGTACCAAGCCAGGTATCGACTGGATGGATCAGTTGCTCCAGACAGGTATTACTCAGAACTATAAGGTTGCCTTGTCACAGGGTAACGAGAAAACACAGACTTACTTCTCTGCCAACTTGATGGATCAGAAGGGTGTAATCGTTGACACCAAGTCTAGACGTTACGCTATCAAGGCAAACATTCATAATAAGGTATTCGACTGGTTGGAGTTGACCGCCGACCTCAACCTTGCTCAGACAGACAACTCAGGTGCTGGCTTCGCTCAGAACCAGTCTAACCCAATCTGGGTAGGTTTGAACTACTCTCCTACCATGGAGATGATGGCTGCCAACGGCAAGTACAACCTGGACCCATACAACAACATCCAGAACAACCCTTACGGTATTCTCCACGACAGCCAGAACGACCGCAAGCGTACCATGGTAACTGGTCACGTTGACTTGAAGTTCAACCTTCTCAAGGGCTTGACCTTCACTACCACCAACGGTATCGACTATAACGATTACAAGTGGTACAGCTTCACATCTACCAAGGTGAACGCAGCTGGTAACAATATGGGCAACAACGATGCTACCGTAACCGCTTTGCAGTCAACCAACAACTTGACCTACAGCAACAAGTGGGGTGAGCACGGCTTGACAGCAACAGGTGTATGGGAAGTTACCTCTAACGAGGTTCGCCGCATGGGTATGTCAGGTACAGGTATTGCTCACGAGCAGTTGGGCTACTGGAACGTAGCTGATGCTGCTTCCAAGACACCAACCAACGGCTATAGCAAGTGGACCATGCTCTCTGGTGTAGCTCGTTTGATGTACAACTATGCCGACCGTTATATGTTGACTGGTACCTTCCGTGCGGATGGTTCTAGCCGCTTTACCAACAAGAAGTGGGGTTACTTCCCATCTGCAGCTGCAGCTTGGACCATCTCTAACGAGAAGTTCTGGGAGCCAATCAAGGATGCAGTAGAGTACTTGAAGATCCGTGCCAGCTACGGTATCATCGGTAACCAGGATATCTCTCCATATTCTACTCTCGGTTCATTGGGTACAACCGGTTTCACATACGGTACAACTCAGTCTTACACAGGTTACTGGGCAAATGGTCTTGCTACTCCAGATTTGACATGGGAGAAGGTTCACCAGTTTGACCTCGGTGTTGACCTCGGTTTCTTCGGCAACCGCTTGAACATCAGCTTAGACTACTTCGACAAGAAGACCAAGGATGCCCTCCTGACCACATCAGCTCCAGGTTACCTGGGTGGCACATCTTACTGGGTAAATGCCGGTGAGGTAAGCAACAAGGGTTTTGATGCAACCATCAATGCACAGATTATCCAGACCAAGGACTGGTCATGGTCATCAACCTTGAATGCCAGCTACATCAAGAACGAGGTAACCAAGTTGACAGCAGATGCTCCTATCCTCTATGGTACCAGCCCTTCTCCAGGTACTGTTGACCCATGTACCATCATCAAGGAAGGTGAGGCAATCGGTACATTCTACGGCTTCAAGTGGGCAGGTGTAGAGAAGAACGACAAGGGACAGTATGTTGATATGTATTATGCAGCAGACGGTACCAAGACCGCTACTCCTGATGCATCAAAGGATCGCTTCGTATTGGGCCGCTCAAACCCAGACGTTACTTTGGGATGGAACAACACCGTAAGCTACAAGAATTGGGACTTCAACGTATTCTTCAATGCAGCCTTCGGAGCTAAGCGTTTGAACATGGTACGTTACGCGATGAACTCAATGGTAGGTGCCTCTATGTTCGTAACTGATAAGGATTACTTCAACAACATCGGAATCACCATGCCAACAGTAGGTGCCGAGAACAAGACATACGGTAACTCAGACAAGTGGTTGGAGAATGCAGATTACCTCCGTTGCGAGAATATCAGCATTGCTTATACATTCCCACGCAGCGTGACAAAGATTGCAGACATCCGTCTCTCTCTCTCAGCTCAGAACCTCTTCACCATTACCGGCTATAAGGGTATCGACCCAGCTGGTGCATCATTCAGTGATAATGGTGTTGACCGTGATAACGGTTTGGATATGGGTGCTTACCCTAATCCTCGTACCATCACAATGGGCGTACGTGTAAACTTCTAACTTCAATCATCTAAAAACTGAAATAATTATGAGAACTAGAAAATTATTATATATGGGTTGTCTCATGGCAGCATCCTTGCTTACCTTCTCTTCTTGCGGAGACTTCCTGGATGAGGAACCTAAGGGACAGTTGACCCCAGATAACTTCTTCAATAGTGAAGATGACCTGACAGCAAGTGTTAACGCACTGTATGACAGAATCAACCAGACACAGAGCTGGACCAACCCTATGTACCCACAGTGGCAGGGTGATGATATCACAGCCAACCCTGGTTCTAACAAGCAGGCTTGTGCTGCCCTCGATGCTTTTGCATCTGATGGTGCCAACAAGGGTGTAACTGACGCCTGGAACCAGCACTATTCTGTAATCAAGGCTGCCAACCTGATTACCGAGAGTGCAAGCAAGGCTCCTGTTGCTCAGGATAAGATTGATGTAGCTTTGGGTAATGCACACTTCTGGCGTGCATACGCTTACTACTATCTGGTACGTGTATTCGGTCCTGTGCCATTGATTACCGGTACCGATGTTTCACAGTTGGAGGTTGCTCCATCTAGTGTAAAGGATGTATATGAACTGATTGTATCAGACTTGAAGGCAGCCGTTAACGAGCTTCCTACCAAGTATGAGAAGGAGCCTAGCCGTTTGTTCGGTGTGGATATCTGGACAACCAAGCAGGCTGCACAGGCTACCCTGTCAGCAGTTTACATGTCTATGGCTGGCTACCCACTCAATATGGGTACAGAGTACTACAAGCTCGCTGCAGAGCAGGCTAAGTCTGTCATTGACAACAACGGTTCTTACGGTTTCATCCTGAACCCAGAGTGGAAGGATGTTTACTCTATGGGCAACAACTACAACATGGAGACCGTGCTTGGTATCAACAACGATGCTCGTGGCTGGTGGGATCATGACTCTCAGCTTTCTTCCTGCTGCCGTTTCGAAGGTCTCGGCGATGGTGGCTGGGGTGACGCCTGGGGTGAAATCGCATTCTGGAAGAGATTCCCAGAGGGAGCTCGTAAGGATGCTATCTACGCTCCTAAGGTTACTTTCCAGGATGGAAACAAGATTACAAAAGCTGTTGATTGGTGGGCACTGAAAGAAGATGGAAAGACTCCAGAGGTTGAGGCTTATCACCCAATGTTCTGTATCTTCACCGTTAACTCTGATGAGAACGGCAACATGCTCCGTCAGGCTTACGATTACCTGGCTCCTAACTGGGGTGGTATGGTTAACGACCGTCGTCACAACCTGATCCGCTATTCAGAGGTTCTTCTCTGGTATGCTGAGAGCGCAGCTCGCTCTGGTGGTGACTTGAACAAGGCTAAGGAGTGCCTCCGTCAGGTTCGCAGCCGTGCCGTAAACGATGTTGAGAACGTTACTTTGAGCGATGGTACTACCGTGAAGATTGCTGATATGAATGCAGAGCAGCTGGCTGAGGCTTGCTACATTGAGCACGGATGGGAAGTTGCCGGCAACTGGGTATCTATGGTTACCCGTCGTTCTGACGAGCTTCGTATGAACGAGTTGAAGAAGAACTTCGACTACCGCGTAACGAATGCTCCTCTCGTAGTAGCAGAGCAGAATGGCAAGACCTATACTGCTAAGGAAAGTGTAACTGTTTCAGGTTCTTGGTCTGAGGATAGAATCTACTGTCCATATCCAACAACAGACGTTGAGAAGAACCCTAACCTGAAGAGATAAAAGCTTGCTAGGTTTGTTTATTATAAGAATAACTCAACTGTTTTCTCTTGAAGAAATTGTTGGGTTCAGGTTTAAATTGAAGAGGGTGCGCCAACTGATGGCGCCCCCTCTTTTTGGCATTTTATCAACCTCTACTATCTTTGTCTATAATTCATTCATTATTAACTATATATCACCAGAATCATGATGAATAATAACCGAAATCAACTCAATCGTTCATTACTGGCATTCGCTGCCTTGCAGGTAATGCCGCTGTCGCTCTTCGCTCAGGGAGAACGACCAAACATCTTGTACATCATGTGTGATGACCATGCCATGCAAGCCATCAGCGCATACGGTAGTCCAATCTCCAAATTGGCACCGACACCTAACATCGACCGCCTAGCTGAAAGGGGAATGAAATTCAACGAAGCTTTCGTGGAGAACTCTCTCTCTACTCCAAGCCGTGCGTGCCTGATGACGGGTCTTTACAGTCACCAGAACGGACAGCGCCAGCTTGCCGAGGGTATCGACTCTACCAAGACCTTCTTCTCAGAACTGCTGCAGGGGGCAGGCTATTCTACTGCCGTAGTGGGCAAGTGGCACATGTCCTGCAGTCCGAAGGGATTCGACTACTATCATGTTCTGGATGACCAGGGTCAGTACTACAACCCAACCTTCGCTTCTACCGGCCAGTACGGTAACTTCAAGCAGGAGATGGGCTATGCCACCGACCTCATCACCGACCATGCCATCGAGTACCTGAATAACCGCGACAAGAACAAGCCATTCTGCCTGCTGGTTCACCACAAGGCACCTCACCGGCTCTGGATGCCTAACACCAAGTATGTAAGCAAGTATGCCAACGTCAACTTCCCGTTGCCAGAGACTTTCTGGGATGATTACGAGACCCGTGGTTCTGCAGCATCTACCCAGAAGATGTCTATCGACAAGTATATGGAGATGGTACGCGACCTGAAGGTTCCTGAGATGTACGATCCTTCTACTCCTGAGGGAAGAGATTCCTATGCCGGACTGATGGGCGAGATGAACCGCATGACTCCACAGCAGCGTGCCATCATCGATGCCTACTACATGCCAAGAAACCGTGAGTTCCTGAGCAAGAACCTGACCGGCAAGGAGTTGATCGAGTGGAAATACCAGAACTACATCCGCGACTATATGGCCGTGATTGCCTCTGTAGATGAGAGCGTGGGCAGACTGCTGGAATATCTCGACAAGAACAACCTCACCGACAACACCATCATCGTCTATACATCCGACCAGGGATTCTATATGGGCGAGCACGGCTGGTTCGACAAGCGATTCATGTACGAGGAGTCATTCCATACACCGCTCATCATCAGCTATCCTAAGCACATCAAGGAGGGAAGCGAGTGCAACCAGATGGTTCAGAACATCGACTTCGCACCTACCTTCCTCGACCTGGCAGGTTTGCAGAAGCCTAAGTACATGCCTGGCACTTCACTCCAGCCTCTGTTTGCCGGAGCACCTGTCAAGAAGTGGCGCAAGAGCCTGTACTATCATTATTATGATTACCCTACCTACCACCTGGTACGCAAGCACGATGGTGTACGCACCGAGCGCTACAAGCTGATTCACTTCTACGGCAAGGGTGGCGAGAGAGCCGTGGTAGAAAACAAGTACCAGGGTCAACCAGGCACTAGAGAGAACAACTGCTTCAATGCCCTCAAGTCAATCAACTACTTCACCGATGATGCCGACATCGACTACTGGGAGTTGTATGATATCAAGAGCGACCCTAACGAGCTACACAACATCTACGGCAAGCCAGGCACTCAGAAGATTGAGAAGGAACTGAAGAAGTTGCTCGCCAACTACCGCAAGAATCTGAAGGTAGATGAGTAGAATCTAAAGGTAGAAGATTCTAAATATAGATGAATAGAATCCAAAAACAGAAATTTATGAAGACAAACAAGACAATATGGCTCACTGGGGTAGGCATGATTTGCCTGCCTACCCTGGTGTGCGCCAAGCAGAACGTACAGCAGCCCAACATTCTCTTCATCCTCTGCGATGATATGGGATATGGTGACTTGGCTTGCTACGGTCAGCCTTACATCCATACCCCCAACATCGACCAGATGGCAAGAGAGGGTATGCGATTCACCCAGGCATACGCCGGTTCGCCGGTTTCAGCCCCATCACGTGCTACCATCATGACGGGTCAGCATACCGGTCATACCCACGTAAGAGGCAACAAGGAGTACTGGAGAAACGTGCCAATGGTGAAGTATGGAGTAAATGAGGACTTTTCTGTTGTGGGTCAGGAACCTTACGACCCGCAGCATAAGATTCTTCCGGAGATGCTGAAGGACAAGGGTTATCGCACCGGAGTCTTCGGCAAGTGGGCAGGCGGATACGAAGGTTCTGCCTCAACTCCCGACAAGCGTGGCGTAGATGAATTCTACGGCTTCATCTGCCAGTTCCAGGCACATCTTTACTATCCTAACTTCCTCAACCGCTACAGCAAGGCTTTGGGAGATACGGCGGTGGTAAGAGACATCATGGAGCAGAACATCCAGTATCCGATGTTCGGCAAGGACTATCACAAGCGCAACCAGTATTCTGCCCGCATCATCCACGACAAGGCACTGGAGTGGATTGACCGTCAGGACAGTAAACATCCATTCGTAGGCTTCCTCACCTATACCCTGCCTCATGCCGAACTGGCTCAGCCGGAGGATTCCATCCTGGAGAACTATCAGAAGAAGTTCTTCGAGGACAAGACCTGGGGCGGACAGGAAGGTTCCCGATACAACGCCGTGGTTCATACCCACGCCCAGTTTGCCGGAATGATTACCCGTCTTGACCAGTATGTAGGCGAAATCTTCGCCAAGCTGAAGGAGAAGGGTCTCGACAAGAATACCGTGGTGATCTTTACCTCGGATAACGGTCCTCACGAGGAGGGCGGTGCCGACCCAAAGTTCTTCGGTCGCGACGGCAAGCTGAAGGGCTTGAAGCGCCAGTGCTACGAGGGCGGCATCCGCATCCCGTTCATCGCCTGGTGGCCGGAGCACATCAAGGCGGGCAGCGTAAATGATACCCAGTTTGCCTTCTACGACCTGATGCCAACCTTCTGCGACCTTGCCGGAATCAAGAACTTCGCCAAGCGCTACACCAACAAGAAGCTGGCAGGTGATGGTTTCGACGGAATCTCCATCGCTCCTACCCTTCTGGGCAAGGATGCCGAACAGAAGCACCACGACTATCTCTACTGGGAGTTCCACGAGACCGACCAGATTGGTGTGAGAAAGGGCGACTGGAAGATGGTAGTGGTAAAGGGCGAGCCACGTCTCTACAACCTGGCATCGGACATCCACGAAGACCATAATGTAGCGGCAGAGCATCCTGAAATCGTAAAGGAACTCCTGGCTGCCATACAGAAGGAGCACAGAGACAACCAGGATTTCAAGATTACCCTGCCTAAGTTCTGATTCTTAACAAAAGTGGATTAAGGAGTTAACTTCCTCCATATGTAAAACTTGAAAACATGATGAACGACAACATAGCAACCCCATTTGCCAAGCCCCTGTATGTGATGCTGAAGCCAGCAGGTGCCCATTGCAACCTGGCTTGCAAATACTGTTATTATCTGGAAAAGAACCATCTTTACCAGAACACTCCCCGACATCTGATGAGCGATGAGATGCTGGAGCAATTCACCCGGGAGTACATCGAGGCACAGACCATGCCCCAGGTGCTCTTTACCTGGCACGGAGGCGAGCCGCTGATGCGTTCCATCGACTTCTACAAAAAGGCGCTGGCGCTTCAGAAGAAGTACGCCCACGGCAAACAGATAGACAATGTCATCCAGACCAACGGCACCCTCCTCACCGACGAGTGGTGCGAGTTCTTTGCACAGAACCATTGGCTGGTAGGCATTTCCATCGACGGACCCCAGGAGTATCACGACCACTATCGCGTAACTCCTGCCGGAAAGCCTTCCTGGGAAAAGGTGATGCAGGGCATCAGTCTGCTGAAGAAACATCGGGTGGAATGGAACGCTATGGCGGTGGTCAATACCTACAACGCTGAACATCCGCTGGAGTTCTATCATTTCTTCAGGGACAACGGTTGCCAGTACCTGCAGTTTACCCCTATCGTGGAGCGACTGACGGAACATGAAGACGGTCGCACCCTGGCAAGTCTTGCAGACGACAGGGAGATTCCGCTTGCGGATGCTTCCGTTACTCCGGAACAGTGGGGCAACTTCCTCTGCACCATCTTTGACGACTGGGTGCGCCACGATGTGGGTAAGATGTTTGTGGAAATCTTCGACTGCACGCTTGCCAACTGGATGGGTGTGCTGCCGGGCATCTGCGCCTACTCCAAGGAGTGCGGTCATGCGGGCGTGATGGAGCACAATGGCGATGTGTATTCCTGCGACCACTTCGTCTTTCCGGAATACAAGCTTGGAAACATCCGGGAGCAGTCGCTCATCGACATGCTTTACGGCGAGAAACAGCAGGCATTCAGCCGGTTGAAACATACCTCGCTGCCCCGCCAGTGCAAGGAGTGCGACATGGAGTTCGCCTGTCATGGTGAATGCCCGAAGAACCGTTTCGAGAAGGATAAGTATGGAGAGCCGGGACTGAACTATCTCTGTCAGGGATATTACCAGTATTATTCGCATGTGGCTCCCTACATGGACTTCATGAAGCGAGAACTCCTCGCCCAGCGTCCACCAGCCAACATCATGAATGTTTTAAAAAAATAACTAACGATTATCATTATGAACAAGACTTATATGACTATCGCCCTGCTGTCGCCGCTGGCTTGCACGGCTGCGATGGGAGCCAAGAAGGCGAAGGCAAGCAATCAGCAGAAGCCTAACGTCATCATCATCCTTGCCGATGACCTGGGTTATGGCGACCTGGGATGCTATGGTGCCAGGAACGTAGAGACTCCGAATGTGGATAAGCTGGCGGAACAGGGAATCCGTTTCACCGATGCCCACGCCATCGCCTCTACCAGTACCCCATCCCGCTACTCTCTGCTCACGGGCGAATATGCGTGGCGCAAGCCGGGCACCGATGTGGCTCCGGGCGATGCGGGAATGATTATCAAGCCTACCCAGTTTACCATGGCAGATATGTTCAAGAGCGTAGGCTATTCTACCTGTGCTATCGGCAAGTGGCATCTGGGCTTGGGTGCCGAGACTGGCAAGCAGGACTGGAATGCCCCATTGCCGTCAGCCCTGGCTGATATCGGCTTCGACCATCATTACATCATGGCTGCCACAGCCGACCGTGTGCCTTGTGTATTCATAGAAGATGGCAAGGTGGCTAACTACGATCCGTCGGCTCCTATCGAAGTAAGCTATTACAGAAACTTCCCTGGCGAACCTACCGGAAAGGACAACCCTGAGTTGTGCTATAATATGAAGTCGAGCCACGGCCACAACATGTCTATCGTGAACGGCATCGGCAGAATCGGTTATATGAAGGGTGGCGGTAAGGCATTATGGAAAGACGAGAACATCGCCGATTCCATTACTACCCATGCCATCGACTTCATCAAGAAGAACAGCAACAATCCTTTCTTCCTCTATTTTGCCACCAATGATGTCCACGTGCCTCGTTTCCCACACCAGCGTTTCCGTGGAAAGAGCACTATGGGTGTGCGTGGCGATGCCATCGTGCAGTTCGACTGGTCGGTGGGTAAGATTATGGAGACTCTGGATAAGTTGGGCATTGCGGATAACACCATCGTATTGCTGACCAGCGACAATGGTCCTGTGGTAGATGACGGTTATCAGGACCAGGCAGAGGAACTCCTGAATGGTCACAAGCCAGCGGGTCCTTGGCGCGGCAACAAATACAGTGCCTTCGAGGGAGGTACGGCGATTCCGGTCATCGTGCGCTGGCCCAAGAACGTGAAGGCAGGTCAGACCTCCGATGTTCTGATGTCACAGATCGACTTCATGGCTTCATTCGGCAATCTGATTGGTGCCACCTTCCCTAAGGGCAGTGCGCCAGACAGCAGGAACCATCTTGGCAATCTGCTCGGCACCGACACCACCCATCGTCCATGGGTAGCCGAAATGTCGAGCAACCATGTACTTTCCATCCGCACCAAGGAGTGGAAATACATCGAGCCGAACGATGGTTCCAAGATGATCAAGTGGGGTCCGAAGATAGAGACCGGCAACGATCCTCTTCCTCAGCTCTACCGCATCTCCGACAATCTCTATGAGCAGGATAATGTAGCAGATACTCATCCTAGCATCGTTTATGAGCTGCAGAACATCTTGAGAAGAGTAAGATAATAAAATCTGCGCTAACGTTTTTCCCCACACGCCCTGAAAGGGCAGAAGCT
>NZ_QUCG01000026.1:0-4661 GCF_003473645.1 Prevotella sp. AM23-5
ATATAGCTCGTTTCTAAATCGTTAGCAGTTACATTCTTTAAAGCACTTAACTCGTTGATATTCAATTAATAAAAGATTTTGCTATGACTCAAACAGTGGAAGGTGATATGCTTTTCGATACCGCACTCTTTCAGCCAGCTCTGCATCACACCATACGTCATAGTACGTTTGAAACCTTGGAAGATATATGTTCTGTTGGTCTTTGGATGGATTAGAGCATACGCATCATCACCAATTGGAACCTGGGTCTGGCATTTTGTCTTCACGCAAATGAAATCCAGATAATATCCACCATCAGCATAGCTACGGATATTCTCCCATTTCAATCTCAGGATGTCACTGATACGGAGACCTGTAAGACAGGAGAATAATGCCGCCTTTCGAACCACAGGAATAGAACATTCAGTGGCATACATTCTTCTAACTTCCTCCAATGTAAGACTTTGCTTCACTGGCGTTGTACATGAAATGTTTTCCAAAAGGCTGGCAAGATCATCTGTCAGCCTTCGCTCACGGTATGCCTTTGTCAAGACCTGCTTGAACACATTCCAATAGGCTGATGCCGTATTTCTGGAAATAGACTTCTTGATAACATGTCCACCTCTTGATGACACTTTGGTATCAAGGAGATATTCCATGTACTTGTTACAGTAAAGAACATCAAGCATCTCAAATGTACATTTGCCTTTACTGAACTTCTCGAAATGCTTGTAGGCTGCATCACACTTCACATAGTTGCGATTGACCATATTTCTGAAATATCCGAGAAAGTCCTCCTTCAATCTGTCACGGTTGAAGAAATCGTACTTCTCGTCGAGAACATCAATGTACACCTTACAACGAATAGCCTCTGCCTTGGCGAGAATCTTGTCGTTGTAGAGCTTCTGCTGCTTGTTGGCAGGATCGGCATAAATGTACATGCCAAGTGAGCGACGGCGTATCAACTCCATCGTCTCCGGGTCTCTATATCCTGGCCAAAAGTCCAGGAAAAGTGACTTTGTTCCGTTGCGTCTGTCACGCATACGGAGCTTAACGGTTTTACATACTTGCATAATATATCTGATTTTTGTATTAATAAAATTCGGTTGCAAAATTCCTAAATGATACTACATTGACAGCAGTAAAGAGAAAGTAAATCATACTATTCAGTATAATCTGTTTTCAAATCATCATTTTTGAATCGTTTTTCCATGAGTCTGTCGAATTCTTCTTTTCTAAAGAACATGAATTGCCCCTTCTTTACTTTAGTGACTTTGTAATGCTTGACGTAATAATGAACAATATCCTTTGTCATTCCATACTTCTTCATTGCTTCTTCTACGGAATAGTAGCGTTCTCTTCCTTCGAAATATCCAGTCTTCAGCGCCTGGATGTGCTGCTTTGAATAGTAGGTTATTCCATATTCAACTTTTGATGGTATCTTATGCCTGTGGATGAATGAACGTACTGCGTCATGCGTCATATTGTAGGTATCTCTCATCTCTTCAGGAGTGATCCAGTCATTTATATCCGCATACTTATGTTTCTGATTATACAGTATGTCAATGGCCTTCTTCTCATAGAAGTTGAAATTTTTAAGAGCTATTTTAGGAGTTTTGTTCTCTCTGGTCATCACACCGACATGCTTGATGGTGATCTTGAACATTTCTGCCACTTCCTCAGTTGAGTAATATCCTTCTGGAGTAGGAGGACATGCTCTCTCCTGTGCTTTTGGTTGGAAGATGACACGTTCTGTACCATCCAAGTTCTCAACTTTCTTGGTGTTGCCCATTCGCTGTTGAGTAATCTTGTCGAAGTCGGTTCTATATATCATCGTGAACTTACCTCGCTTCTCAGTCCTTACATCATAATTTTTTAGAGTGTAGCTAATCTGATCCTTTGTTAGGCCATACTTTTCCGAAATTTCTTCATAAGTGTACCAGTCCGGATCTACCTCATTGCCTTTTTGCTTGATACTATCAATATGTATCTTGGAATAGTAGGCCTTACCATTTCTGTTTACCCTTGGTACCTTGTGATAAGTGACAAAACTCATTGCGTTAGTTCGAGTCATACCATACATGTCCATCACCTGATCCATGGTATAGTAGTTGTCGAGATTGATTTCTTCAAGAAGGTCTGCAAACTTTGCATCAACTGCCTTTTTACTGAAGAAGGTGTTACGTCCTACATAGACTTTTGGAATACCCATACGGTCACAACGTCCCCATACGGCCTTGCGACCGATATTATATTTCTCCATGATTTCACGCAAAGTATAATACTCCTGGTCATCTTTGCGTTTATAGCTTTTCTTCTTGTATGCACCAGCTTCCTCAAAGTACTTATCAAGATCTTCACGACGAACATATGTCTTACGTCGTAGTCTGACAGCTTTGAGTGTTCCTGCGTAAAAGCATCGATACACAGTAGTAACACTAACACCAAGAAGAAATGCGACATCTGAAGGTGTCAAAAAAGGTCGAGAAGCGATTTCCAGACTTTGCAAATTCTGAGCATCATCCTTCATACTTTCTCTTGCTTTTTTCTTTTTCTCAGCTTCTTTCTTCCGATGCACAACACGAGCACACCTCTTGGAGCAATACTTATTTGTGATTTTGGTAGCAATGAACTCTTCACCACATACCTCACATTTTCTTAAAATCCTCATTTTTGTTTGCTATTTAGTACCCTATGAGTCCCCCTAATTCTTTTGCAGCAATTTTCACGTTTTTGCAGCAATTTTCATGATGGTGTCCAACATGAGAAATGTCGGTCACTGGAAAGGTTTGCAGATTTTGCAATTGGTGTCCTAAAATAGAATTTTGCCTTTCCATTTGATCACAGAATTGAGGGCCACGAATGAAATTTGAGCCAAAAATACACCAAAATATTGGTTTCAGCAAATTACAAATGGAATGTGTTAAGACGAAAAAAGCCACCTAAGTAGGTGGCTTGCAATCAGTTATAAAAATGTTCGTTTTAGAGCTGTCCAGGGGGTTACTTTCCGATGCAGAAGTGCTTGAAGATATTGTTCAGCGTTTCCTGGCTGCTGATCTGGCCGCCGGTGATCTCGCCCAGCTCCTCCAGTACCATTTTCAAATCCTCGGCAATGATGTCGCCGCTCATTCCCATTTCCATCGACTCCAATACACGGGAGAGGGAAGCTTGGGCACGGAGAAGTGCCTCGTAGTGGCGGGCACTCGTAATGATGACGTCGTTCTCTGTAATCTCCGGAATATCAGCGGCTTTTACCAATGCCTGCTCCAGGGATGAAACGTTCTCGCCAGTGCGGGCACTGATGAAAAGTGGGGATTCTGCTTCAGTGGATTCTGTTTCGCAGGAATCTGAACCGCCGGAATGAGTGAACTTATCGAACTCAAGCTTTTCACCCTCCAGCTTATCCATCTTATTGAATACCACCAGCAGCTTCTTGCCCTGGTTCTTCTGCTTCATCTCCTCGATTTCTGAGACCGATGGCTGCTCGTCCAATAGCCAGATTACAATCTTCGCCTCTTCCATCTTCTGGAAAGTGCGCTCTATTCCGATGTTCTCTACCACATCATCCGTCTTGCGGATTCCTGCCGTATCTATGAAGCGGAAGGTGATTCCGTCGATGAGGGTGGTGTCTTCGATTACGTCTCGGGTGGTTCCGTGAATGTCGCTCACGATGGCTTTTTCCTCGTGGAGCAGACGGTTGAGCAGGGTGCTCTTGCCCACATTCGTCTTGCCTACGATGGCTACGGCTACTCCCTGTTTCAGGGCGTTGCCGGTCTCGAAGGAGTGGGCGAGGGTGGTAATCTTATGATTGATTTCTTCGGCTAGTGCCTGGAGATCACTGCGGTCGGCAAACTCCAGTTCCTCGTGGTCGCTGAAGTCCAGCTCCAACTCCAGGAGCGAAGTCATCTTTAATAATTTTTCGCGCAGCAGGGTGAGTTCGTTACTGAAGTGACCCTTCAGTTGGCTAAGCGCCATCTTGTGGGTTGCCTTGTTGGTAGAGGCGATGAGATCGGCTACTGCCTCTGCCTGCGAGAGGTCCATCTTGCCGTTGAGATAGGCACGACGGGTGTATTCGCCGGGTTCTGCCTGGCGACATCCTACCTCCGTAAAGCGATGGAGAACCTGCTGAAGAATGTACCGGCTGCCGTGACAGGAAATTTCGGTGGAATTCTCGCCTGTATAACTGTGGGGGGCACGGAATACGCTCACCAGTACATCATCGATGGTGTTGCCATCCTTATCCTTGATTTCTCCATAATGCAGGGTGTAGGGCTTAGCTTCTTCCAGGGATTTGCCGTTGGCAGACTGGAAGATTTTGTCGGTGAGGGTAATGGCGTCGGAGCCGCTGAGTCGGATGATTCCGATTGCACCGCCAGCTGGGGTTGCCAGGGCGCAGATACATTCTTCTTGATTCTTCATTCTTTCTTGTTTATTTTAAAGCTTTTGCCCTTTCAGGGCGACAGGGTTGTTTGCTGTTTTAACCCAGGGTGTTACCCTGGGCTAGGAGCTTCTGCCCTTTCAGGGCGTATTGCTGCAATGAGCTTCTGCCCTTTACCTTTCCCTTCGGCCGGTGACCGTTGGTTCAGGGCGTATTGCTGCTAGGAGCTTCTGCCCTTTACCTTTCCCTTCGGCCGGTGACCGTTGGTTCAGGGCGTATTGCTGCAATGAACTAGATTCTATCT